>CAZKQS010000007.1:0-19508 GCA_964554985.1 uncultured Thermoplasmatales archaeon
GTTTTGATTCAGTTTTATTTTTAACCTGGGAGATGCGTGAAAAAGCACTTGATCTAACTGAATACTTGACCGGTAACCGTGTTACTAAAGCAATTATTCAGATAGGTGGTGTGCGCCGGGATGTAACAGCTGATCAAATACCAAAGATTGAAGAAACCCTTAATTACTTCAAAGAAAACTTTGAAACACTTCGAAAAGTTTTTTTAGACGATAAAACCTTTAAAATCAGAAGTCAAAATACTGGAATACTTACAAATAGAGATGCAATGCAGCTTTGTGCAGTAGGACCTACGACTCGAGCAAGTGGCGTTAAAAAAGATGTTCGCATTGATCAACCTTATTCAGCATATGGTGATCTTGATTTTGATTATGTGACGCCAGACGTGTTAACTGGTGAAGTAAACGGTGATGTATATGATAGGATCATTGTTAGACTCCTTGAGGTAAAACAATCAATTGATTTAATAGAGCAGTGTGTTGATAAAATGCCATCTGGAGAACTTCTTGCAGAAAAAAAACTACCAAAGCTTCTTTCTCAAGTAAAAAAAACAGAAGGCGAAGGTTTTGGAAGACATGAAGCACCACGTGGAGAATGCACTCATTATGTTAAGTTCGATGGAACTAGTGAACATCCATATACTTGGAAAGTAAGAGCTAGTACATATGCAAATATACTGCCCTGGATTCCAATGCTTAAAGGTGAACAAATCGCAGATATCCCAATTGTTGCAGCATCGACTGATCCATGTATGAGCTGTACAAATAGAGTTGGTTTTATACAGAGGAAAAATAACAATAAATATGAATTAAATAAAGAGCAACTTCATGATTTAAGTGTTAAAAAAACAAGGGGGCTTATGAAATAATGAAATTTAGTATGCTTCCAAGGGTTTTTTTACAAATGTTTAAAAAACCATGGACAAACAAGTTTCCAGCTAAATACATTCCAAATGATGTGACTAAATATCTTAAGGACGTTGAGGCTGGAAAAGTAAAGATGATTCCACCTGTAAAAACTCCACCTGATTTCCGCGGTAAGATTACATATGATAAAGAAAAGTGTATTGGCTGTAAACTATGTCTACGTGTATGTCCATGTGAAGCAATAGAATTCAAGCCAGAAGAAAAAAAGATAAAAATCTATGTTTCAAGGTGCTGCTTTTGCAGTCAATGTAACGATATTTGTCCTGTAAATTGTCTTAGTATGAGTGATGAGTTCCTTTTATGCAGTACTGATAAATACGCAAAAGATTTAATTGTTGAATAATGAAATTAATTTTTAGAGGAACAGTACAAGGCGTTGGTTTTAGACCTACAATCTATCGTATAGCTAAAGATATGGGTCTAAAAGGTTATGTTTTAAACAAAGGATCGGTTGTTGAGGTAGTCTTAAATAAAAATGAAGATGAATTTATTGATAAATTAAAAGAAAATCTTCCATCTATTGCAAAAATAACTGATATTGAAAAAAAACCTTTTAATAAAAGTTACAAGGATTTTAGAATACTTTATAGTAAAACAGGTGACAAACATAGTCAGATTCCATATGATACAGCAACTTGTAATTATTGCTTAGATGAAATTTTTGATGAAAACAATAGACGTTACATGTACCCATTTACAAACTGTACAGTTTGTGGTGCTAGATTTAGTCTTATTGAAGACATTCCTTATGATCGAGAAAGAACAAGTATGAAAGAATTTTCGATGTGTCCAGATTGTTTAAAAGAATACAAGGATCCATTGAATAGAAGGTATCACGCTCAAACAATAAGTTGTCCAAAATGCGGTCCACAATACTTTTTCTTTGATAAAAACAAGAAAAACCATGGAAATATAGATGCAATAAAAATTTTTGCTGAAGAAATTGATTCTGGAAAAATAGGTGTTATAAAATCATGGGGTGGAATGCATTTATGCTGTAATCTTTCTGAAATACCGCGTTTTCGCAAGTGGTATAATAGACCGCAGAAATCTTTTGCCTTAATGGTAAAGGACATTAAAACTGCAGAAAAATATGGAAAAATTACTGACTATGAAAAAAAGGTTTTAAAGTCAAATAAAAGACCGATAGTATTAGTTGAAAAAAAGAAATGTGAAATAGCATCTCCTGGCCTAAATACAATTGGGCTTTTTCTGCCATACACTGGATTACATCATATTCTATTTTCTTATCTAAAAAATAATGCACTTTTGATGACATCAGCAAATATTCCAGGAGAACCAATGCTTACAAAAAACAAGGATGCATTTTTACTTAATGCTGATTGTTATCTACTTCATAACAGAAAGATACCAAATAGGATAGATGATTCTGTAGTAAAAATCTGGAAGAAAAACAAGTTTTTCATTCGTAAATCACGCGGTTATGTGCCTGATCCTTTGGATGTTTCTTATAAAGAAAATATTTTGAGTGTTGGTCCTGGTGAAAATATTACAGCTGCTCTTTCACATGATAAAAAACTTTTTTCAACTCAGTATATTGGTAATTCTAAATATTATTCAGTCTTAGAATTTCTTGATTCAAGTATCAGATATATTATGAATCTTACTTTTGAAAAACCAACTCTTGATGCTGTTTGTATGGACATGCATCCAGGTTATGATTCAAGGATTATTGCAAAAAAGTTTTCTGAAGAGTTTAATGCGCCTTTATTTGATGTTCAACATCATCATGCACATGCAACTAGCCTTATGCTTGATCATAACCTTGATGAAATAGTTATTTTATCACTTGACGGTCTAGGTTATGGGGATGATGGAAACTTTTGGGGTGGTGAAGTACTATATTCTAGTTTTGAAAATTATGATAGGGTAGGACACTTGGAATATGTTCCACTAATTGGCGGTGATAAGGCAGCTATTGATCCAAGAAGACTTGTTTTTGCTATTTTTAATAAATATGATAAAAACATGTTCTTTGATGGATTTGAAGCAGATGTTTTTTCAAAACTTATTGATAAATCTCCTTTAAGTAGCAGTATGGGGCGAGTTCTTGATGCTTTATCTTGTTATTTAGGTATTTGCTGCAGGCGTACTTATGACGGTGAGACTGCTATGAAACTTGAGAAATATTTAGCTAAGGGTAGAAACAAATATTTTTTTGAGTCAAATATTAAAGATGGTGTTGTTGAGACATTTGATTTATTCAGACAGCTTGACACAAGAGTAAAAAGGCCTTTTAGTGAAAAAGAAAAAGCTGATATCAGTTTTTCTTTTGTAAAAACAATAGTTGACTCACTATGTGATATTGCTATCAGCTCTGCTCTAGACAAAAATGTTAAACATATTGGGATTTCTGGTGGTGTTTCTTATAATATTCCAATTGTTGAGATGGCTGAAAAAAGAGTTAGAGATAAGGGTTTGAATTTTGTTGTTCATAATAACATTCCTAATGGCGATGGAGGAATCTCTGTTGGTCAGAATGTAATTGTTTCTAAAAAATTATGAAATACTTTTTATTTAAGTAGAGCTTATCATTTTTACATGGGAAAAAACAGAGATTTAGTATTAATTCTTATGATTGTAATAATTGGAATGTTTATTCCTTTCCTGGGATCAATAATTATTACTTTTGGCCTAGATATTACTCTTATTTGTACATGGACAAAAATTGCTTCTACTTTTGGATACTTTCTTTTAATATTTGGAATTGAGTTACTTTTTGTAATGTTATATTTTACATTTTCAAACAAGATATTTGGTAAAAAACTAGATGAAATAAAGAAAAAATAGATTAATTCTTACTAAACCTCTTTTTTATTTTGTCACTTTTTAGTTCACAAAAGGCGTCTTTACCTATCCATCTAGCTGTTTTATTTTCTTTTTTACTTAATTCCAGAGCTGTTTTTATTGCTTTTTTGTTCATAACTTTGTTTCTTTTTCCAATCTGTCTGAGAGACCAGTTAACTGCTTTTTTAACATAGTTTCTACTATCTGTTGATTCTCTTTTTATTATTTTTAAAAAATCTTCAAACCATTTATCATCTTTTTCTTTGTCATGAACCGCAAGCCATGCAACTAGGCTGAAGCCTGCTCTTTTCTCAAATTCTTCAGATCTACTGCTCCATTCAATTGCTTTAGTATAAGAAAAAGGTGTTTTATCAAAAAAGTGGCCACAACAGTGATCACACAAATCCCAGCAGTTGATATCTTTAAGCCAACTTTCAACTTGACCTTCAGAAACTGTTTCTGGGTCTTCAATACAAGCTGCAATCATTCTTGCATCACGAATGCCTGTTTCCCAGAGTTTTACTGCTAGCTCATGGTTTGTACCTATTTTTTTTGCAAATTTACGAAGATTTGTAACACTGATTCCTAGGTTTTTTTTATGAACTATACCAAATCTTTTCATGCCTTCTGCATTTTTGGGTTTTGCCATTTCATTTAATTTAGATATTACTTCATTATAGTTCATTTTCAACCTCTTTTATTTTTTCATAAAAAATATCTGCAACAATTTTGGCACCTTTGCTATTCAAATGCACTCCATCTAAAGTAAACTGTAGTCCTCTTTTCTCTGATTTTTTATCAGCTCTTTTAATATCTTTGTATCTTAAATAATCCATTATTACTTTTAGTGTGTTTTTCATAATATATTTTGAAGTATCTTTCCTAAGTTTTGGGTAGATCTTTTTTCTTATATCAATAAATTCAACTTTTTCATATTCTTTTGAAACTTGTTTTATTATTTTTGATTTTTTATTTAGTTTTTTGTTCCATTTATTCTTAATATCTTCACCTATGAAGATAGGTGGAATTGTAAAAATTTTTTTTGATTTGTTATTTAATAGTTCTATTATTTTTCTAAAATATTCTTCGAACTCTTCATCTTTTTTTGACCAGATTTGTCCTGCTAGTAATTTAAAAATTGGATAATCTTTTCTAACATTTGCTAAAACATCATTTGTACCAATCCAGATAAATGAGATATCATGGTTTTTTATACCTCTCCTTTTCATTCTTCTATATAGGCTTATAACAGTGTCTCCGCCTTTTCCTTTGTTTACTAACTTATGGTTTGGTAGTTTTTTTCTTAAGAATCTATAGTATCCAACACCAGGTATTCCTTCAGTTAAACTGTTGCCATAGAATATTACTTTCATATTTTTATTAAACAAATATTTTATACTAATCTTTTATGTATTTTTTCTAAAGATGGAATCATTTATTTTACAGACGGTTTTGCCATTTATAATCTCAGCATTTGTCGTAATAATTATAACGGTAATTGCAGAAAAATATGGAACTAAAGTCGGTGGCATCTTAGGCACTCTTCCTTCAACAATAATAATAGCTTTTATTTTTATTTCAATAAATAGGGATGTTTTTTTTGCTAGCAGATCTGCAGTAGTTGTACCTGCTGAAATGGCTATAAATCTTTTTTTCTTAGTTATTATTTCAACTCTTATCTATAGATCTTTATCTTTTGCATTAATTGTTTCACTTTTGATATGGGGGATTTTATCAACAGCTCTATATTTTGCAAATATTGAAAATATACTTATTTCAATTGTTTTGTATGCTGTAACACTTGTTTTATGTTTTACATATCTTGAAAAAATAAAGAAAATTGAATCTCATAAAAAAGTAAAGGTTCATTATACAACAAAAAAGATTATTCTTCGCGGAATTCTAGCTGGATCAGTTATTGCAACAGCTGTCTTTCTATCTAATATCGATGAAACTCTATCCGGTATATTTTCTATTTTTCCAGCTATATTTTTGTCTACTGTGATTATAACTTATCTAGAACACGGTCCAATTTTTACATCGGGCTTTGCAAAATCTATGATATTTGGAAGTCAAACTGTTATGAGCTATGTAATAGCTGTCCATTTTTTATATCCTAAATGTGGTCTAATTTATGGTACAATTTATTCGTTTTTCTTATCTTTAGTTGTAGCAATTATTTTACTAACATTTAGGAAAAAAATAACTTAGAGATATTGCTAGCGCTCATTCTAGTAAAGCAATGTCAAAAAACCTCATTATAATATATGTTGGCGAACGAACTTAGGAATATATTATCGATGGTAGAAATATCTCGTTATTTTAAAAAATCTGAATATATTTAACCAAAAAACATCAATATAAGTTAATTCACTAAAAAAGACATAAAAATTTATAGAAATTTATATATTAAATCTATACATATAGTTACTTAATATGAAAATTTTATGGATTTTTGCATTGATTATATTAATTCTTTCAGCTGTAAACTTAAATGCAATTGATATAAGTCAAACAAAAAACGATTCAATTCATGTTATTTCGGGAGTTCCGTATGTAAGTCAGGAAACAGATTTCTATTGTTTTTACACCTCTCCAACTATGATTTTTAAATATTTTGGTGCAGATACCGATTTAAAAGAGGTTTTATATAATTCAGGTGCAGGGTACTCAGCTGTTTATAATACCTCCTCACTTAAAAGATACTTAATAAGCTGCATTGGTAGTAGTAATTGGAGAGAAGATAGAGAATTTCTTGCAAAATTGTATGGTTTAACATACAGTGAAGACCACATTTTTGATCAAAAAGCAAGTGAGGAAGAAAATTGGAATGAATACTTCTCAAAAGTAAAAGAAAACATAACAAATAATCAACCTGTAATAACATTAACTGATCCTACATCTCTAAAGTCGATAAAAAATATTATCAAAGATAAAATTAAACTTCCAAAGTTAATTTGGGATAATATACCCGATTATCTATGGAGAATTTTTCCTTCGTTTACAAACCATGTAATTACGATAGTTGGTTTTAATGAAACAGATAATACCATCTGTTTTAACGATCCATGTACCGCTTTATTTGGAGATAAAGACGCTGGACACTATTGTTGGATGAATCTATCTAGTTATAGGAAAAGTATGAATAGATTATCATATTATTTCAAACAAGCATATTTTATTGGATCATTTAAAAATTCTTCAAAGTCGACGCTTGATAAAGAAGAGCGTTTTTTAACTGCTCATAAGAGAAATATTGAAAAAATGAAGGGCAATCTTTCTTGTTACTCGGATCATGTAACAAAAAAATGGAAATCTACTGATTTAGGGATTAATACATTAAAGCAATTTAAAAAAGACCTTGATAAAGGGTTAAACAACAGAGTAAAAACAATCTATAATTACAAATATATAATGATGAAATGTCTTTTTTATCCTTCTTATAAAGTATACAAATTTTGTGATAGATTTCTACCATTTTTTGTAGATATTGAAGATTTTCATACTCAGATGAATTATATCTATCAGCTTTCCATTGAAAAAAATAATATATCTAATTTTTTAAGTGAGATGAATAAATCAACTGATAATCAAGAGATATTAGATATATGTAATAGAGAAATCAAATTGTTTTCAGAAGAATCTGAAAATTGTACTAAACTTGCTATGGCATTTTCAAAATTTTTTGAAAAAGGATTGTTTCTTTCAAATTTTAAAGCATTTAAAATAACTAATGAAATGCAAATGTATTTAAAAAATATGATTGCAATTGAAGAAAAACTTATTAATGATTAATAAAGAAAAATCATTTAATTTAAAAAATTGATATTTCCATTAGAATATAGATTAAAAATTTTTTGATAATGCCAAACTATATAAGTAATGAAGTAGTTAAAAAGGGTAAAGATATAAAAACAATATGGGATAAAACTTGTTTTTTAAATTTTGTTAAATTCAATTAGATTTAATGTTAGATATGGTGAAAAAAAGATGTATTATGAAGAACTAAAAAACGCAATAATTTATGATAGAACAAAAAATCCAGAAAAAACAAATGCTACTTTTGAAAGAATTGAAGAAGTATTTGAAAATGTTTTAGGAAAAAAAGGAAAGGATATTTCTAAAAAAATTCAAAAAAATATTGATCAACTTGAAAAAAGAAAACCCTTAAACTCATATCAAGCAAATCAAATTATTAGTTATCTTGAAAATATTCATCTAAATCCTGATGATATGAAAGAAATTATAGATCAGCTTAGATATTCTGAGATTTCAACTAATGAAGCAATTGATATTCATAAAAAATACAAAATTCCAGTATCTCATCTTGAAAAAGATATAGTTCCAATTAAGGGGCAAGGATGCTGGATAATGGATACCAAAGGAAGATGGTATATAGATATGGATAGTAATTACAGTGCAACAAATATTGGTATGTCTAATCCCGAGATTGCAAGAGGCCTATCTAATCAAGCAAACTTACTTATATCGATGAAAGAAGATAGAGTTCAAATTGCAAGAACTAGGTTTTTAAGAGAAATAAATGATATGATGCCTAAAGGACTTGTTTACTTTTACTGGCAGAACTCTGGTGGTGAAGCAGTTGATAAGGCAATAAAAATTGCTAAAGCATATACTAATTCAACTAATGTAATTTCTTTTAAGAATGGTTTTCATGGAAGAACCCATGGGGCTGTTTCAGTAACTTACAATGAAAAATATAGAAAACCGTTTGGTCTTGCTGATGAAGATTGGGTGCATTTTGCTGAATTCAACAATATAGATTCAGTAAAAAAACTAGTTGAAGAAACAGGTGCTAGGATAATTATTATGGAGATAGTGCAGGGTGAAGAAGCAGGTAATCTTTCAGCTGACCCAGAATTCATTAAAGAACTATGGAAATTACGAGAAGAAAAAGACCTAGTTATAATTGATGATGAAGTTCAAGCTGGTTTTGGAAGAACTGCTGTAAAAAAAGGAGATTGGTTTGCCTGTATGAGCTATGATGTCGAGCCTGATATAATGACAATTGGTAAATCATTTGGAGGAAGCTATCCTGTGACAGCAGTTGTTACTAATGAAAAAATATCTGATGCTATGAAACCAGGATATGATGGTTCGACTTTTGGTGGTAATCCTATGGCTATGACCTCAGCTCTAATTGCTACTAGGCAGATGAGAGAGAAAAACATTACAGAAAATGTAATCAAGAGATCAAAACAATTTTTTGATGGATTAAAAGAATTAGAAAACAAACATTCTATTGTTTCAGATATTCATGGCAGAGGTCTAATGATTGCTTTTTCAGTGGATTCGTCTGAAAATGTTGAAAAACTTCAAAAAGAACTTAAAAAAGAAGGTGTAAAAACAAGTCTTTCTACTGGAAAGTATGTAAGATTTTTACCACCAACTATAATAAATGAAGGAGAGGTAAATGAAGTACTTGAAAGGCTTGATAGAGCACTAGATAGACTATAGTCTATCTTATTAATCTTTCAGAAAAGCTCATTATAATATATGTTGGCGAACTTTTTTCTAGTAGAGTTTTTCTATTTCATCCATTACACTTTTTTTAACGTTTTCAAGGGTAAATACTTCCAAGTGGCCAGGAACCTTTACAATTGGTATATTGTTTTCTTCAAGATATTTTATTGCAGGAAGTGCTTTTTTTCTAAATTCGTTTAATCTAGATTTTATCTTTTCTTCAGTGTCATCAGATCTTTGAATTACTTCCGCTCCGCATTCTTTACAGATTTTACCATCTTTAGGTGGCTTGAATTCTAAGTGATAAACTTTTTTACACTTCGGGCAAATCCTTCTTTTAACAGTTCTTTTAATTATTTTTTCATCAGAGTTTTCAACCCAGACTACAAAATCAATCTTTGAACTTTCATTTTTTAATAAATCTAATAGATATTCTGCTTGATCTTTTGTTCTTGGATATCCATCAAGTACTTGATTTTTATAGTCTTTTTTTGCAAAAAACGATTTGAAAAGTTCATTTGTTATATAATCTGGTACAAATAAACCTCTGTCAACAAAATATTTTGCTTTTAAGCCAAGGAGTATATCTTTATCATCTGTGCCAATTTCTTCTGAAATCTTTTCATCTTTGATAAAAGAGTCTTTGTCTTTTAAATAGAATTTTTCTAAATCTTCATCGTAATTATAATCATTGAATTTCCCAAGGTAGTTTCTAAAAATATCGCCAGTTGAAAGCTGCTCAAGGTTGAATTCATCTAAAAGTACATCTATTCTTGGTTGTTTCCCTGCTCCGCTTTTACCTGTTACAATAACATTTGTGATATCATTTGGATTTATTTTTGACATGGTCAGCGTAATTTCAAAAGAGATATATAAAAACTATTGTAATCTATCCAACTAACTATGTAAAAAAACCTCATTATAGTATATGTTGGCGAATGCTAGTTTTCCTTTGTGTAATCCCAGTTTTTATACAATTTTTTCCTGTCTTTTTTGTTGTCTTCACCTGGATATTTTCTACCGTTGTACTGAATGTCAACTATAGTTCCTTCTGAATCTCTAAGAAAAATTTTTGTCTCATCTTCAGAAAAATCAGTTGTAAAATATTTGCCATTTCTAAATATCAAACCATTTTCAGAATTATATACTGCATTTTCACCAAGTAAAAGCTCTGTATCAACATCTAAGATACTGTCCATTTTCTTCATTTTATATGCGTCTTCAGCCATCCCAATCATTGTTCTAAAAACCCTTGTTTTTCTTTTATCCTCAACGTTTTTTATCTGATCTCGAATGTTTGAAATAATTGCGGGGATGTCTTGAGTTTTTGTAGGTAGAAGCACTTTTTTCCAAAACCAGTTATATGTTTTACTAGCACGAGCGTTTACATGCTCAGGCGCTTTTTTTGGCCACAAGATAATTTTTCCGTTTAAAATACGGTGTTTTTTACGCCACTCATTTCTTTTCCTATCAAGGGCTTTTTTTCTTTCTGAAGTTTTGGAAATTTTGCATACCTCCTAAGACCAATTATAACAATATAGTACAAACTTATGAACCTTGCCTATTTTTTATCGTTTTTTGACGAATAACGATACTCTATATTGCATGAACCCTCCATACTTACCATACAGGGTCCAACAGGAGAGCTCGGTGTGCATCTATTTCCAAATAAGGGGCACTCGAAGGGTGTTACAAGACCTCTTAATAATTCTCCACACTTACATCCATTTGGCTCTTTGAATTCTTTGTTTTTTAATTCAGAAAGAGTATTTTTATATTTTTTGTGTGCATCATATTTTTCATATTTTTTTCTAAGTTTAAGTCCTGATTTTTTAATTACAGAAAAACCACGCCATTTCATATCATATGGCTCAAAAACCTGATTTAACAATTTTTGAGCAATTTCATTACCGTTTTTATGTACTGCTCTTTTATATTCGTTTTCAAGTTTTGGTTTTTGTTTTTTAATTTGTTTTACAAGCATATATGCAGCCATCAAAACATCAATTGGTTCAAAACCAGCTATAACTTGAGGTACTTTGTATTCCTCTGAGATAAATTCATATGGCTTTGTACCAATTATTGTTGATACATGCCCTGGTTCAATAAGTCCATCTATTCTTATTTCGCCCATTTCTAGGATTGTTTTCAATGCATTAGGCATAGTTCTGTGACAAGATAGAATAGAAAAATTATCTGGAGGATTACTTATTATGGTTGTAGCAGTTGTGGGGGCTGTTGTTTCAAATCCTACTGCCATAAAAACAACGTCTTTTTTTGGGCTTTCTTTAGCAATTTTTACAGCATCTTCAATTCCATAAACTGTTCTTACATCATTTCCTTCTGCCTTAATATCATTTAGAGAGCTTTTCTAACCTGGAACTCTCATCATATCTCCAAAACTTGTAACAATTATATCTTTTTTGGCAAGTAAAAGCATTTCTTCAATTTCACGTGGGGTTGTTACACATACTGGACAACCTGGACCTTGACCAATATAAATTCCAGATTCTTTTAAAAGAGAATCTAAGCCATTTTTTACAAGAGTATCCTGATGTGTACCACATACGTGCATAAAACGAAGATTTACATTTTCATTTTTTATTTTGGAGGTAATTTCTTTTGCTAAACTTTTATCTTTTAGAGAAAACAATTAAGATTCCTCCATCTCCATCATTTCTTTGAAAAGCGCTAGTGTTTTCTTTGCTTCAGATTCATCTATTATTTCTATTGCAAAACCCGCATGTACTAAAACGTAATCATCTTTTTTTGGTTTTACAAGTGTTATATTTATTTTTCTTTTTGTTCCATCGCCATAATCAACTAGAGCATGGTTTTTATCTGAATCAATTTTTGTTATTTTACCAGGTATTGCTAGACACACAATTCCAGCCTATAAAAAGGTATAATATAAAACTAATGGATAGAAAATAATAGTTAAAGCTAAATAATACCATTTATTTAGCGTCTTTTAACCTCTTAATAGGATTGGTGTAATAAACCATGGAAAAATTGGAAGATACATATTCTATTTGTCCCGCATGCAACAAGGAAGGTAAAATAGTAAAAATTCCTGCTGAAATAATAGAAGAGAACGGTAAGGTTTATATTACAAAGAAATGTAAAGAACACGGTAGTTTTAAGGAGATCTACTTTAGTGATGCAGATGTTTATAAGAAATGGATGAAATATAAGGTCACGGGTACTGATTCACCAGATGTTAAAACCAGTGTTTTTGATTATCCTGCTCTTTATGATATACATAAATCTCAAAGTGTTTTAACTAATCTACTTGTTACAAATAGATGTAACCTTCGATGTAGCTATTGTTTTATGAATGCTGGGGCATCTGGAAAAGTATATGAGCCGAGTCTTAGTGAAATCAGAGAATTACTTGTGCAGGCTAGAAATGAGCAACCAATAGGCTCTAAAGCTCTTCAGATAACTGGTGGAGAGCCTACAATGCGTAAGGATCTTTTTGATATAATCGATATGGGAAAGGAACTAGGTTTTTCTCATATGCAACTTAATACAAATGCTTTAAAACTTGCTGACAGCGCTGAATACTGCAGAAAAATCAAGGAACATGGGGTAAACACAATTTACATGAGTTTTGATGGTGTAACAAAAAAGACAAATCCATGGATAGATATGAACAAAAAAGCAATTGAAAACATGCGTAAAGTGAATTTAAAAGGTGTTTTAGTGCCAGTATTAATCAATGGTAAGAATCTTCATGAGACAGGTAAAATTGTGAAGTTTGCTTTAGATAATATGGATATTATCAGAGGTGTTAACTTCCAGCCTATCAGTTTCTGTGGAAGAGTTACAAAAGTAAAAGATGATAGAAGAGACAAACAGCGTGTTGATTATGTCAAAATGATTGAAGCAATGGAAAAAGAATTTGATGGTAAGATTTCTAGAGATGATTTTTATCCAGTTCCATTTGTTTTTCCTATTTCAAAATTAATTGAGATGCTGAAAGGTTCAAGCCAGGTTGAGTTCACTGCCCATCCAGGCTGTGGTGGAGCTACTTATATTTTTGTTGATGATAACGGTAAACCTATACCTGTAACACGTTTTATTGATGTAGAAGGATTATTCAACTTTATTGATAAAGAAAGTCAAATCAAAGGGCCACTTAAAAAAATCCGTGTGGCATCAGCTTTCTTAAAACATATTGATGACTTTGTCGATTATAATGAAGCACCAGAAGGTTTTGATCTTAAAAAATTATTAAAGGATGCAGCTATTGGTGGAAGTTATGATTCACTTCGGGGTTTTCACTATAAAAGTCTTTTTATTGGTTCAATGTGGTTTCAGGATGCATTCAATTTGAACATAGACCGTCTTAAAAGATGTGTTATACATTATACAACTTTTGAAGGTATTATTCCATTCTGTGCATACAACGGTCTTGGTTATGGTGATAGGATACGTGACAAGCATTCAGTTCCGATAAAAGAGTGGGAGGAAAAAACTGGTAGGAAACTAAAGGATGATCTTAGAAAAGATGTTCCTTTAACCTAGTTTTTTTATATTTTACAAAATAAAAAAGAAAACAATTTATAAGACAAAACAATACAGGGAAAAAATCCTAAGTTTTATTTTGGTGATAGATAGATGGTTGAAAATACAAAAAATGAAGCAAGTGTACAAAATATAAATTTGAATGTTGCTGAACCAGCAGCAATAGGACTTTTTGGCTTGGCTGTTGCAGCATTTGTGATTGGTGCAGGCGATCTTGGTTTAACATCTAGCTTGAAATCTTTGATGATTCCGTGGGTTCTAATGTTTGGTGCAACAGCACAGCTCATTGCATCTCTAATGGAATTTAAAAGAAATAATATATTTGGTGCAACAGTTTTTGGTGTTTATTCAATGGCGATGTACTCAATTGCTCTTACTCTTATTATTTCAATATTTGGAGGATCTGCCTTTGATATTTCACACTATGGGTATGGTCTTATAGCTTTACTAGTTTTTACTTTGATTGCAACAGCTGCATCAGTTATGACTAACAAAGCATTATTTTCGATACTAATTGCAGTGGATCTTGCATTAATTGCTTTGATACCTCATTACCTTACGGGTACATCTCCTTATTTAGCAGGTGTTTTTTTGATGGTTACTTCTGTATTATCTTTTTATACAGCTGGAGCAATATTGATTAATACTATGGCTCAAAAAAGTATACTTCCTTTAGGAAGTCCCATATATAAGCCATAACTTTTTTTTATCTTTTTATCTAATAGTATGCAATTTCTTGATTACTTGAATTTTGCTAAATAACCTATTAATTCTTATCATATTTCTTTGATTTTTATACTATAGTAATTTATATAAATATAAGAAATTATATATAAATAAGGCTGAATTGCAAATAAAATACATTGAAGTGTAAAAAATGAGCAAAACAAATGAAAATTCTATCAAAAATAGATCGTTTTTTAAAAAAATTGCTTATAGCACATGCTGGGAAGATTTTAATACAATAAATAATGCATTAAGAATAAAGAAGAATGACACACTGATCTCAATAAGCTCAGCTGGCGACAATGTTTTAAATGCACTTTTAAAAAACCCAAAAAAAATACTATCGGTAGATTTTAATCCTAATCAAAATTATCTTTTAGAGTTAAAAATTAAGGCAATAAAACATTTAAATTATGAAGAATTCTTGGATTTAATAGGAATAATAGAATCTAAAGATAGAGAAAAATTATATAAAAAGATTAGTAAAAAACTTTCAAAAGATTCACAAAAATTTTGGAATAATAATTTAAAACTTATAAAAAAAGGAATAACTTACAACGGCAGACAAGAAAAATATATCAAACTAATAGGTAGAACTATTAGAAGCTTTAAGGGAGATGAAGTTTGTATAAATTTTTTAAAAATAAAAGATAGAAAAAAACAAGAAGAATATTTTCAAAAAAATATTAAAAATTTGGTATGGGATATGTTTTTCAAATTTTTTTACAGTAAACCAGTAATGCTATTAGCTAAAGACAAACTTGTTCTATCTCAAACTAATGACAACTCAGTAAATAAAATATTCAAACAAAGAACAGAATATGCAGTAAAAAAAATTCCGGTTTATAAAAACCCTTTTACTTCTCTAGCATTGATAGGAAAATACCTAAATGAAGAATATTATCCAGATTATCTAAAAAAAGAGAATTTCCAAAAATTGAAAAAAAATATTGGTAAAATAGAAATAAAGGATGGAAGATTAATAGAAATCTTAAAAAAACTACCAAATAATTCGTATTCAAAATTTAACATATCAAATGTTTTGGATTGGGTTTCAGATAAGGAGTTCAAAGAAACAATCAAAGAAATAAGAAGAATATCAAAAAAGAAAGGGAGATTTTGTTATTTTAATACTTTAATTAAAAGACACATTCCAAGAACAATAAAAAATATAAAATCAGATAAAAAAACTGCTAATAAGCTACTTAAAAAAGACAGATCCTTTCTGTATGGAAATTTTGAAGTAGGGATAATAAGAAAGGGAGGCAAGATAGCTGACATCTAAAAAAGTATGTGTAATTATTAATCCATATTCTCAGGGCGGCAGGACAAAAATAGATTATCCATACTACCTAAAACAGTTTAAAAACAATGGATTCAAGTATGATAAATTTCACACAGAAAGAAAAAAACATTCAACAGATATTGTAAAAAATGTAATTGATGAATATGATACATTTATTGCAATAGGTGGAGATGGTCTACTTCATGAAATGGCCCAAGTCTTAGTGCATTATAAAAATAAGAAACTAGCAATAGTTCCTAGTGGAAATGGAAATATGTTTGCATCTCATCACTGGATATATAATATAAAAGATGCAGTAAAAGTTATTAAAAAAAATGAAAATGCAAAAATTGATCTTGTAAAAATAACTTTCAAACAAAACAATATTGAAAAAACAGTTTATTCGCATTGTATATTTGGATTAGGTTATATCTCAGATATTTTAAAGCTTGCTAATAACTATTTTAGAAAAATCGGGCCAAGTCTATGTTATCCTATGTCATCATTGTTTGCATCAATAATTCTTAAAAATTTTAAATCAACATTTTTTATTGATGATAAAAAAGAAATAATTAAAAATACCAGTACAGCAATTTTTTTAAATCAAGGGCAGGTAGGACCTTTTAATATTGTAAAAGATTCATCAGACACTGATGGAATTTTTGATTATGTATTGTTCAAAAATGTCAAAAAAATCGAATCACTGTTGTGTGTGATGGATACAGTTTTAAAGACATATACTTTTGATAAAAATAGAAGTATTGGTAAAGCAAAAAAGGTAGAGATAAAACTAGAAAACGAAAAAGAACTTATGATAGACGGGGAAATGTATGGAAAAACAAAATCGCTTAGGGCAGAAATAGTGCCACACTGTCTAAATATCTTATCAAATAAAAATGGTGCCTCCAAATGAGAGACAAAAATTATTTGAAAAAAAATATTGGGGGAAAAGCATACAACCTAAATGTTTTAAAAAAAAACGGTTTGAATGTACCAACATATTTTGTTATTAGTACAAAATTTTATGATAATTTTTTAAAAAAGAATAATTTAGATAAAAAAATAGATAAAATCTTAGATAATTTTGATTGTAGCGATAAAAAAAATTTAGAAAAAATAAGTAAAAAAATACTAGATTTATTTTTAAAAAACGATATCTTAGAAAAAGACAAAGATAAGATATTTACTTTATTTGAAAAACTCAAAAAAGAAACTAAATCTAAATATTTTTCTGTTAGATCCTCTGGTGTTTCTGAGGATAGTTCAAAAAAGTCCTTTGCAGGTCAATTTGATTCATTTCTTTTTATTTGTAAAAAAAAAGACCTACTTTTTTTTATAAAAAAATGCTGGGCTTCAACTTATTCTAAAAGAGCATTAATCTATAGATATAACTCAAAAAGTATTTTATCAAATTTTTCAATCGCAGTAATTGTTCAAGAAATGATAAATGGTGATAAATCAGGTGTTATGTTTACCAAAAACCCTCAAAATAATTCTGTTAATGAAATTATCATCAACTCAACATATGGGTTAGGTGAAGGAATAGTCAATGGTGAATTAAAAACAGATTTATTTGTTTTTGATAAGATTGATAAATCAATAAAATCAGAATTGGCAAAAAAAGAGGAAAAAATTGTTTTAAATAAAAAATCAAAAATGGGTACTACAAAAAGTAAAATTAAAAAAGAACTAGGAAAAAAACCTAGTTTATCAAAAAAAGAAATAGAAAAATTAATATTTTTAGGGAAAAAAATTGAAAAAATCTATGGTTTTTCCCAGGATATAGAATGGACAATTAAAGATAACAATATATTTATTCTTCAAACTAGGCCTATAACAACAATTTCTAAAAAAAATAGATCTAAGATCATTTGGGATAACTCAAATATAACAGAAAGCTTTCCAGGTATAACAAAACCTTTGACTTTTTCATTTGCAAAAATGGCATGGGCAAATGTTTACAGGCAAACATCAAGATCAATGGGTGTATCCAATAAAAAAATCAAGGAGAACAATGAACTTTTTAATAATATGCTTGGCCTTGTTCATGGCCGAGTCTATTATAACCTAAACAATTGGTACAAAATGCTCTTGTTCTATCCTTTCTTTAACAAAAATAAACAATATTACGAAGAAATGATAGGATTAAAAGAAACAGTTGAACACAAAAAAATAAAGCCTTTTGATATAAAAAAAATATTTCAATCATTAAAGGTAATTTTTGGAATTTTTAAAAATTATCTAACTTTAGATAAAGAAGTAGTTTTTTTCCAAAAAAATTTTAATAAAAACTACAAAAAGACAGCTCAAATTAATTTTGACAAAAGTAATTCAAAAGAGCTAATTGATATTTTCAAATATGAAAAATCAAAACTTATGAGTAATTGGAAAGTCGAAGGTATAAATGATTTTTATGCAATGATTTTTTATGGCTTATTACAGAATTTATCAGATAACTATGATCTAAAAAGTAAAAAATCTGTTGTAAATGATTTATTTTGTGCAGAAGAGGATATGTCTAGTATTAGACCTACTAAATATCTTCTTTTTATAGCTGGAGAGATTAAAAAAGATAAAAAGCTTTTTGATTTGTTTAAAAAAAACAACGAAAAAACCATTTTAAAAGAAATTAAAAAACCTAGATTTAAAAGTCTAAATAAAAAGATTTCAGATTATCTTGAAAGATTTGGTTACAGGTTTATTGATGAACTCAAGCTAGAAGAAAATACATTGAAGGACGATCCTAGTTTTTTAATTAGAATATTAAAAAATTACTTAGATATTAAAGATTTAAATATTCAAAATATTCATGAAAATGAAATTAAAAAAAGAAAAAATGCAGAAAAAATTGTTGCACAAAAACTTAAGTTCAAATTTTTTAGAAAAATTCTTTTTTATTGGGTTTTAAAAAATGCAAGAAAAAATGTAAAATATAGGGAGAACCTTCGGCTTTATAGATCAAAAATCTTTGGTATAACTAGGGAGCTTTTTAGAAATATTGGCAGGGATTTTAAAGAAAATAAAACAATAGATGGATCTAATGATATTTTTTATTTAAAAATAAAAGAAATCTCAGATTATATTGAAGGTTCTATTGATAAAAAATATTTAAAAGAGTTAATTAAGAAAAGAAAAAAGGAATATAACCATTTTAAAAAAGAGGAATTGCCCAGTAGAATTATTACATATGGTAAAAATAATATAATTTCTAAGGGAAACATTGGTAGTATTGAAACTAACGGTCAAAAAAATATCCTAAAAGGAACTACTGCAAGTCCGGGTGTTGTAACAAACAAAGTAAAAATGATTTTATCTAAAAATGATGACATTAAACTTAATGGCGAAATAATTGTTGCTGAAAAAACTGATCCAGGGTGGGTACTTTTATTTCCCTCTGCTAGTGGCTTACTTATTGAAAGAGGTAGTGTTCTTTCGCATTCGGCTATTGTTGCTAGAGAATTAGGCCTTCCAACTATTGTTGGAATAAAGGATTTAACTAAGAAAATAAAAAATGGACAAGTTGTTACAATGGATGCGAACAAAGGAATTGTTTATTTGAAACAAAGTAAAAAATAATTTTACAATTTTTATTTTTCTACTTTTTTAAACTAAATTGGTAACACTTGTAAAAGAAATTTTTTATATGTATAAATTAAAGATTTTGTAATATTAAAAAAAGGTGTATCAACGTGAAATTAAAAATCTTATCATTTGCAATAATTGGATTATTACTTTTTTCAGGGTTTTTACC
>CAZKQS010000008.1:0-18332 GCA_964554985.1 uncultured Thermoplasmatales archaeon
AAATCCAAAAAAGAAAAAGAGTTGTAACTAACACAAATACATCTCTTTTATGAACCTTTCTTTTTTGAGTCATCATTTTTACCGTTTCATTTTGTTTTTTTTAATACTCACACCGAGTATTTTCTTGATAAAATATTTTGTAAATGGATTAAATTTATTTAATTTGGGCCATTTGATATAATTTAAATATACAATTGACCCCAAGCAAGTTTAATAATCCATTAACAATCAATGGCTTAAAATCATATATTCTATACTTACATAAATCTAAAATCTTTGCGAATATATTTTCTAAATTACTAATAGCCATACTCCACCTTTCATTATAGAGCGTATAGTATTTTTATATTTCTAATTTTTCCACATAACAATATATCCTTAAAAAAATTCTCTACTTATTCACCATCCTTCAAGGCTTAAGTTAAGTTTTAAAGATTTTTTTAGCTTTTTATTATATCAAAATTGATCCTTTTTTAATTACTTTTTCAACGTGATTTATTCCAAAATGATATGGTATATGCAAATAATTTGGACAATCCATAATAAGTATATCTGCTTTTTTTCCTTTCTCAATGCTTCCTATTTTATCTTGTTTTGCAATAGCACAAGCTGAATTAAAGGTTGATGCACATAGTGCTTCAGCTGGTGTCATTTTCATATTAAAACATCCAAGCTGCATCATAAACTGCATGTTTTCTACGTAACAGTTTGGATTTAGATCAGTTGCAAGAGCAACTGGAACACCAATATCTATCATCTTTCTAGCATTTGCATATTCATTCATCATAAGTGAAAAAGGTGTACCTGGCAGTAACACACCAATGACGCCTTTTTTAGCCATCTTCATAAGATTTTTTTCATTTGAACGAAGAAGGTGATCTGCTGTAATTGCGCTTATACCAGCTGCAAGACCAGCACCACCAGTATCAACTATTTCATCAGCATGAATTTTTGGAATAAGGCCATGTTTTTTTCCTTCCTCTAGAATTCTTCTTGATTGGTCAACAGTAAAAACATCTTTTTCACAAAATACATCACAAAAACTAGCATAATCTTTTACCTTGGGAATCATTTCATTTATTACAATATCTACATATTCCTCTGCATCCATATCTTTTGGTACGGCATGTGCACCTAGAAAAGTTGATTCGATATCAAGGAAGTGTTCTTTATTTAGTTTTTTTTGTACTTTTAGAATCTTTAGTTCGTCTTTTAATGTAAGGCCATACCCACTTTTTCCTTCAAGCGTGGTTGTACCATATTTTAGTAGTGTATCAAGCCTCTTTTTTCCTTCTAAAAATAGTTTTTTTTCTGAAGCTTTCCTTGTTTTATTTACAGTATAAAAAATTCCTCCACCTTTCTTTAAGATATCCATATATGAGTATCCTTTTAGTTTCATGTCAAGCTCGAACTCTCTTGATCCAGAAAAAATAAGATGAGTATGAGGATCTACAAAACCAGGAATGACCGTTTTTCCTTTTGCATCAATTTTTTTTTCTGATTTATATTTTAAATTTTTACCAACATCAAAAATAAGACCGTCTTTTATTGCGATATCTCCTTTTTTTATAATTGAGAGATCATTCATCTCATTTTTAACACGAGGCCTACTTGGACCAGACAAAGTAACAAGTTCGTTTGCATTTTTTATCAATAAATCGACGTTTTCCATGATCTATTTCCCAAACCCTTAAAAGAATAACCTAGATTAAGGGTTTACGGTGGAGGCAATTAGCCTATGGATAAGATTGTTGAATGTGTACCAAATTTTTCAGAAGGAAAAGATAAAGCAGTAATAAACGCGATATCAGCAGCGGTAGAATCTGTTAAGGATGTAAAACTTTTAGATGTCGACCCAGGTGAAGATTTTAATAGAACAGTTTTTACTTTTGTTGGAACACCTGAAAAAATTGTTGATGCAGCATTTAATGCCGCAAAAGTAGGTACAAGCTTAATAGACATGTCAAAACATAAAGGTGAACATGCGAGAATGGGTGCACTTGATGTATGCCCATTTATTCCAATTAAAGGAGTTACAGACAAAGATTGTATCGAGCTTTCCAAAAAGTTTGGCAAAAAAATGACCAAAGAACTAGGAATACCTGTTTTTTTATACGCAAAAAGTGCCAGTAAACCTGAAAGAGTTAAACTTCCAAGTATTAGAAAAGGTGAATACGAAGCACTTGAAGAAAAATTCAAAAGTCCAGATTTCAAACCTGATTTTGGAGAAGCTAAATTTGTAAAAAAAAGCGGTGCAACTGCAACTGGATGCCGTGATATTCTAATTGCTTATAACATAAACTTAAACACAGATGATAAAAAAATTGCTTCAAAAATAGCTGGCGTTATAAGAACCAGCGGTAGAGTAAAAAAAGATAAAGATGGAAATAAAATAATTGGACCCAATGGAAAAGCAGAAAGAATCCCTGGTATGTTCAAAGGAGTTCAAGCAGGCGGTATGATGTACAGTGAAGATATCGCTCAAGTCTCTATGAATCTACTTAACTATAAAAATGTAAATCTAAACCATGTATATGAAGCAGTTAAAAAAGAAGCTGAAAAATATGATGTGAATGTTACTGGCAGTGAAATCGTAGGATTAGTCCCAAAAGAGTCATTAGTTATTGCTGGGAAATATTATTCTGATAAAGAAAGTAAAAATATTTCTGATGAAGATGAACTTGTAAATCTAGCCTGTGAAAAACTAGGACTATCTGATCTATATCAGTTCAAACCAAGTGAAAAAGTAATTGAATATATGATAGAAGAAAAAGGAAAACTTGCATCTATGAAAATCTATAAATTCCTAGATGAACTTGCTAGTTCTTCTCCAGCACCCGGTGGAGGAAGCGTAGCAGCACTTTCTGGAGCAGTAGGTAGTGCTCTTTCTTCAATGGTTGCAAATTTAACAGTTGGTAAAGAAAAATATGAAACTGTTCAAGATGAAATTAAAGATGCTTTAAAGAAAAGTGAAAAACTGAGAAATAAACTAACTGATCTTATAGACGAAGATACAAATGCTTTTAGCGATGTCATAAAAGCTTTTAGAATGCCAAAAGAAACAACAGAACAAAAAGAAAAAAGATCACAAGCCATTCAAAAAGGATACAAAAAAGCAGCAAAAGTACCCCTAGATACAGCAAAAACCTGTTATGAGATACTAAGTGTTTCAAAAAAAGTAGCTGAGATTGGAAATAAAAATTCAATAACTGACGCAGCAGTCTCTGCTCTTATGGCTAGAGCAGGTGTGGAAAGTGCTAACTTGAATGTTAGAATTAACCTAGGCTCAATTAAAGATGAAGATTTTGTAAAAAAAATTACATCTAAAATTCAAGATCTTGAGAAAGATACTAACGATGAAACACTAAAGATTTTAAGAATTGTTGAAGAAAAGATGTAATGGTTTAATTATATAAATACATCTTTCATTCTCTTATTCTAGTTATGAAATCTGATATTGAAATCGCAAGAGAAGCAGAATTAGAAGATATTTATTCTATAGCAAACAAAATTGGAATAAAAAAAGATGAAATTGTTCCCTGTGGAGACTACAAAGCAAAAGTAAATCTTGATATTTTAGATCGGGTAAAAAAAAATAAAGACGGTAAATTAATTCTTGTCACAACTATTAATCCAACTTCTAGTGGTGAAGGAAAAACTACTATGACTATTGGGCTTGCCCAATCTTTATCTAAACTAAATAAAAAAACCATGCTTTGTATCCGTGAACCATCTCTAGGACCAACTATGGGTATTAAAGGAGGTGCAGCAGGCGGCGGATACTCACAAGTCGTTCCAATGGAGGACATTAACCTTCATTTCACTGGAGACATGCATGCTATTACTAGTGCACACAACCTACTTGCAAGTCTACTTGACAACCACATTCATCACGGCGACAAGTTTCACATTGATCCTAGATATATAACCTGGCCAAGAGTACTTGATATTAGTGATAGATCCCTTAGACACGTTGTTGTAGGTCTGGGTGGCCCTAAAGACGGTGTTCCACACGAAGAAGAATTTGCAATCACCCCTGCATCAGAAATTATGGCAATATTATGCCTTTCTAAAGATCTTGATGATTTGAAAAAGAGACTTAGCAATATAATTGTTGCATACACCTATGATGATAAACCAATTTTTGCAAAAGATTTGAAAGCAGTTGGTGCAATGAGTGTTTTATTAAAAGATGCGTTAAAACCAAATCTAGTCCAAACCCTTGAAGGCGTTCCAGCTTTTGTTCATGGAGGACCCTTTGCAAATATTGCACATGGTACAAACAGTCTAATTGCAACTAAACTTGCTCTTAAACTATCAGATTACGTTGTCACAGAAGCAGGTTTTGGTAGTGAACTAGGTGCTGAAAAATTCTTTAACATAGTATGTAGAACTGGTGAAATAAAGCCAGATGCTGTAGTAATGCTAGTAAGTATTAAGGCTCTTAAAAAAAATGGAGAAGGAAATGATATAGATGCAGTTAAAAAAGGACTTACTAACCTTGAAAAACACATTGAAAATATTAACTATTATGGAGTACCAGTAATAGTATCCCTTAACCATTATATCGATGATGAAGAAGAGGAAATAAAAATCGTTGAAGATTTTTGCAATAAAAATAATATCTCTTTTGCAGTAGCAGACATCTGGTCAGAAGGAGGTGAAGGAGGAATTGAACTAGCAGGTAAACTAGTTAGTCTCATTCACAGTAAAAAATCGAATTTCAAATATCTCTATGATACAAATATACCAGTTAAACAAAAAATTGAAATAATCTGTAAAAAGATGTATGGTGCAAAAAGAGTTGTATATACTGTTGCAGCCGAGCAAGACCTAAAACTATGCAAAAGAATAGGTCTAAACAAGTTACCAATATGTATAGCTAAAACTCAGTATTCACTTTCTGATGATTCAAAACTACTGGGAAGACCAAAAGATTTTAAGATAACTGTTAGAAATATTCGCTTTTCTGCAGGCGCGGGTTTTTTAGTTCCAATGACAGGAAAAATTACAACAATGCCTGGCTTACCAAAAAAACCAATCTCTGAAGAAATTGATATTGATAAAAATGGAAACATAAAAGGCCTCTATTAAAATAAGGATAAATTGAAATATCAAATAATACATTGCAAATTATTAGGGAGGCAAGGAATTTATGCCAGATAACATCGAATCTCATATAGAGGAAATCTTAAATATATTAGATAAAAAAACAGATGAAAAACCCTCTAAAGATGATATTAAAAAAGAATTTGAAAAATTTATGGAATATGGAGTTCCAATTAATCAAGCTAAGCAAACAATCCTTAAAAAATATGGTGAAGAAGAAACTGTTTTTTCACAAAATACTTCCACTGAAAGAATTTTGATTTCTAATCTTAAACCAAATCAGTCGAGTGTAAAAATACTAGGTCATGTCATTGCAATTAACCCTAAAGAAATTACTGTAAGAGGAGAAAATAGGAAAATTTTTTATGGAATATTAGGCGATGAAAGTGGTACTATACCATTTACATCATGGACTGAAATTGATGTAGAAAAAGGAGATGTCGTTGAAATTTCAAATGCTTATACCAAAGAGTGGCAGGGAAATGTACAGTTAAATATTGGTGATAGGGTAAACATTGAAAAAACAGATAAAGATAAACTACCAGATACTGCTTTTAAACCAAAGGAATATGATGTTGGTGATCTACGCTCAGGTATAGGTCAAGTTGAAGTAACTGCAAAGATACTTGATATAAATAAACGCGAAGTAACAGTCAATGGAAGCTCAAAAAATGTTTTCTCTGGAACTATTGCTGATGAAACAGGTAAAGCACAGTTCACATCATGGCATGATTTTAAAATCAAAAAAGATGATGTTTTAAAAATATCTGGCGGATATGTAAAAACTTGGAAGGGGATTCCTCAACTTACTTTTGATGAAAATTCAGATGTTAAAAAACTTGATAAAAAAGAAATCTCAAATAAAGACATTAAAACAAAGAAAATTCCGATGCATAAACTTGCTGATAACCGAGGCGGACTTGGTGTTGAAATTGAGGGTACTATAATTGATATAAGACCTGGATCAGGTTTTATTAAAAGATGCCCTGAATGTAACCGTGCAATTCAAGATTCAAAATGCAGCATACATGGCAAAGTAAAGGGAATTGAAGATATGAGACTAAAGCTTATTGTTGACGATGGAACAGGAGCAGTTAACGCAACACTTAATGAAGAACTTACAAAAAAGGTACTTGGAAAAACTAAGGATGATCTAAAGAATATGAATGAATCAGAAACTGAAGAACTCTATAGAAAAAAAATCTTTGCAAAAACAGTTTCTCTAAATGGTAATGCTTTAAGTGATGATTTTGGCCTTACTTTTATTCCAAAAGATATTGAATTTATTGATATAAACGTTAATAAAGAAGCAGAAAAACTTAGAAAGGCCCTGGAGGAGATGTAAAAATGAAAAGAGAAACTGCCTGGAGAATTTTTGCTGGTGAATATAATGATTCAACTGTTGAAATTAAATCAGATGAAGAAATGGCTCCTTCTTATATTTTAACCCCACTTGGTGCTAAAGTAAATAGAGTATTTGTAATAGGAGTTCTTACTGATGTAGAAAATGTCTCTGAAGGTGGAGACTTTGTTAGAGCTCATCTGTCTGACCCGACAGGTGTTTTTACAATATACTCTGGTTCATATCAACAGGATATAACTGATGCTCTATCAAATATTGATGTACCAGCTTTTGTTGCAATTGTAGGTAAAGTTAGAACATATATTCCTGAAGAAGGAACCCTATATGTATCTGTTAGACCTGAAAGAATAATGAAGGTTGATTCAAAGTTAAGAGACAAATGGATACTTGATACATGTAAACAAACTAAAGAACGAATCGAAGCAACCCTAGAAGCTATGCAGATGACTGATACAAACGAGTTTGAACTTAAAAAACTTGGATATAGCACTAATCTATCAGCAGGGATAGTCCAGGCTATTAAAAACTATGGAAGTATCGATCTAAATAAATATGTTACACTCATCCAAGAATCATTACAATATCTTGTCCCAGATGGAAAAACAAATAAAGAACCAAAACTAGAAAAACCAAAGAAAAAAGAAACATCTGAAGGAAAGAAGATTGAAAAGAAAGAACCTGAAACAAAAGAAGAAAAAGAATCAGGTGAAGAAGATAAAGATTTTGAGGAAATCGAAAAACAGGTTTTAGGAATAATTAGAGAGATGGAAGGAAAAGAAGGAGCTCCCTGGGATAATATTACAAAAGAGTGCAGTAAAAATAATCTTGACAAAGATACTGTTGAAGAGGCATTATCGTCACTTATGGATAAAGGCTTAATCTATGAACCTATTCTAGGAACAATTAAAACAACCTAGTTTTTTTATAATTTCAGTATTTTTTTTCTAAAGTAATATGCAATAGGTACTAAAAATATAACTGAAAAAATAACACCTATTGTTAAAACATATGCTATTTCATCTAGATTAAAAGTAATTTTATTATTTTCTATAAAATCATCATAAGGCATCATAAGAGGATACTTGTCCAAAATTCCAGATCCTGTAATATTGTATGGTTCATCACCTATTCCATCTGCATCTTTATCAGTTCCATTGTAGTCATCCCAAAAGTTTCCTTGTAATAATTTTTTGTTGAACCATGAGTTGTTACCTTCGTCTTTACTTTGCAATGTATTGTTATAAAAATCGTTATGATAAATTGAGTTATTATCAAAATTAAAAATGTATATGCCAATTTCATTGTTGCAAATCGTATTATTTGTAATTTCATTTGAATTTGAAAGAATCTCTATTCCATTATCTGTATTATTTTGTAAATCTCTAGAACTATCTATTAGTAAATCACTTATATTTACTTTATCAGCTAAAATATGAATACAACCTTTAATCTCTGTATTTTTCTTATCTTCCCCAATCAAATTAAGTGTTTTATTTACGTATATATCTTCATTATATGTTCCGTTCATAATATAAACAAAACTATCATTTTTAGATACATTTATTGCATCTTGTATAACCGTAAAATCAGCATTTCCATCATCATCTACATAGATAATATTTTGATTATTGTCTGCACCAACTATTCTAACAAAAAATAGTAAAGAAATAATTATTAAACCTGCAATTAGTACATTTTTTCTCATATTTTTCATATGCAATAATTAAGTGTATCTCTTATATTTTTGGAAAAAAATCAATATTGACTTATTTACAATCTGGTATTTTTCACAGGTGATATTTATATAGTTTAGTGAAAAGAAATAAACTATATAAGATGGTAAAAGGTGAAAATATGAGTTATAGAGAAAAAAAAGACTATCCTTCGTTATATGATGCTTTTGAATTAGGAGATAGGGTTAAAAGGACCCTAAAAAATAAAAACGGAGAGAAAACAACCTATAAAGGAATTGTTCTAGCAATAGAAGAAAAAGGCATTGAAATCTATTGGGACACCCAAAATGGAAAATATAGGCCTAACAATATGAATATAGCTTTTTCTCATTGTGAACTAGAAGAAATTTTCAAAGGTAGCAACAAATACAGTCCAATAGAAAAATATTAAATATACATTATTATATATCAAAATATACTTCAAAATATATATCCTTTAAATAAGAGATAGTTTAGAAGGGGGAAGATGATGGTAAACAGAGAATCTCTACCACTAATATTAGCTCTGCTCGTACCTATTTTAATGGTGATACTTATTGTTTTATATGTTTATGGTTATGATCTCACAGTTTATTTGAAAAAAATTGATATCTTATATTACATAGTCATCTTACCTATAGCACTTGGGTTTACTGCAGGAATAATAAAGTATCTTAAAAAAGAATGAATATGCTTAGTTTTACCTCATATTAATTTCTTATTTAGCTTTTATTTTTAGTTGATAACAAGTGTACAATAAATATTATATACTTAATAATATAAAATTAACTTGTTAATTATGTTTATAATCGGTCTCCTCTCAACAAAACAAGAAGTCGAAGAAATCAAATATATTGCAAAAGTCTGCAAATGTGAAGACAGAATTCATTTTATTACACGAATGGAAAAAATTAAAGAAATGCTAAAACAAGAAAGAAAACAAGAAGAGTAAAAATTATTAAACCTCTTTTTATTTTTTGCTTCAGGTGAAAAAATAAGCGTACTAATTGTTAATTCCACAGAGGACCCTGCAGGAGAAAACATAAAAGAATCACTTTTAGAACTATCTGATTTTGAAGAAATAAACAGATTTCAAAACAACGCTGCTTTTAAAAATTCAAATCTAAAAAACGTATATCTTGTTACATTAAACGATAGAACAATAAGACATGAAAACCTAGAAGAAGAAATCAAAAATGAATTAGAGATAAAACCTAAATTAGTTGTTTTTATAACTAGACACCGAAGTAAAACAGGTGAACCAACTCTTACAACTCACCCAATCGGTAATTACGGGGAAGCAAAATTTGGAGGAAAAACAAGATCTCTTACAATGTCAGCACCTAGATTAATGACACACCTTTTACGCAATATAAAAAAGAATGCAAAACTTGCAAAAACATATCATCAAGTATGTTTTGAAGTAACTCATCATGGACCATATCTAAAAACACCCACTCTATTTACTGAAGTAGGAAGCAATCTTGATGAATGGAAAAAGAAAAAACCAGCTAAAATTATTGCTAAATCAGTTCTCGAAGTACTTGAAAAATACAAGTGCGAAGATGATATGCCAAAAGATATCCCTGTACTCATTGGAATTGGAGGTGGACACTATGCACCAAGATTCACTGATATTGTCTTTGGAAAAAAAGCAGCTTTTGGCCATATGATCCCGTCATATCATATAAAAGAAGGAAACATTGATTATAAAATAATCAAAAAAGCGATTGATAAAACACCTAACTTAAAAGGTGTGTATCTGCATAAAAAATCACTAAAAAAATCCCAAGTGACAGAGTACAAAAAATGGTTTAATGAAAAAAATATACCCGTTATTTCAAGTAAAGAACTAGATGAACTATGATTTTTTCAAGGGATAAGAAGTCTTAAAATCATCAAAAAATACTTTTTTAAAATCAACAATTTTTCCATTCTTGACTTTTATTCCATCTTCATTTAATCTTCTTATTTTATCATCGATTCCTCTACCAAATCCACCTAGACTTCCATCTGATTTAACGATTTTAAAACAAGGCATAGAATCTGGATCTGGGTTTTTATTCATATATTTTCCAATTGCTCTTGCATAAGTTTTATTTCCAAGAGCTTTTGCTACAGCACCATATGTTGAAACATGACCTTTTGGTATTTGTTTTACTAAAAAGTAAGTATATTCACAAAGGTTCATAAATAACCATAAATTACAGTGCTTCTAAATAGTTTTACTATTAAAAAAAGTTGAGATTTCTATGGATAAAATAAAGTTTCTTGGAACAGCGGGAGGACGTTTTGCAGTAATAAACCAGTTTAGAAAATCTGGAGGAATCTGGTTTACACTAGACAATACAAACATTTTAGTTGACCCTGGGCCTGGATGTTTAGTAAATTGCTTATCAAGTAGACCAAAGTTAAACCCAAAAAAACTTGATGTAATAATTCTTACACACAGCCATATCGATCATTCAAATGACATAAATATCATGATTGAAGCAATGACAAACGGAGGATTTGATAAAAAAGGACTAGTGTTTATTCCAAAAGAAGCTTTGAAAGTTGATAATGTAATAAAGAAACACTTTAGAAACCATGTAAATGAAATAAAATTTTTAGAAGAAAATGTCGAACATAAAATTGGTAACGTTGATTTTTTAACACCTAAAAAAAATATCCATGGTGTTGAATCATATGGGATAAAATTTTTTAGTAAAAATTTAACAATTTCAATGACTTCTGATACAAAATTTTATGATGAAATAGTTGAGTATTATGATGGAGACATTCTTATCTTAAATGTGGTACTTCTAAATTCGGTTGATAAAATTGCTCATCTTTCAATTGAAGATGCTGAGCATATAATTAAAAAATTAAAGCCAAAAGTCACATTTTTAACCCACTTTGGAATGAAAGTTATTAAATCTAAACCTTGGGAAATTGCAGAAACTATGTCAAAAAAACTTGGATGTAAGATTATTGCTGCAAGAGATGGAATGAACATAGATTTATCAGAATATAAAAATTAAGTATATTAAAATATATCTATTTATATATCTTTTATCTCTTATGGTTCCAATCTTTCTTAGAAAAACAATTCTTTTCAAAATCAGTTGCAAGATTTTGCTCCTCAGCAGTTAAATCACCTTCAATAAGTTCGACATTAAACTCATCTTCAAAACCTTTCTTCATATCATCCACAATTTCATTAAAAGAAACTTCTCTATCTAAAACATGTTTTGCAGATGTTACTCTCTGTTTAACATCAGATATAAGTTTATCGATCATTTTTTCGTTTGATACTTTCAAAAGAGAAAACATCTTCTCGACATCAACATCTAAAAGAACTGTCCCATGTTGGAGAACTGTTTTATGTTTTCTAGTCTGAGCATTTCCAGAGATTTTTTTACCATCAGACAAAATATCATTAATAGGATGATATGTACTATCTATTCCAAAGTGTTTTAGACCCTTCATAACAGCGCCGCAAATCCGTCCATAGCTATCCATAATATTTTTTGGAATTTCTTTATGGCTCTCAGGTATAACAATACTATACGTTAATTCGTTCTCATGAAAAACTGCTCCACCACCAGTAATTCTTCTAACATAGTCAACACCATTTTTTTTACAGCAATCTAAGTCAATTTCTTCAGTTAAACTTTGAAAATATCCAATGCTAATTGCTGGAGGAAGCCAGTGATAAAAACGGACAGTAGGAGGAATAATTCCTTTACTATTTGCAACTAAAATTGCCCTATCGATAGCCATATTTCTAGGAGCATTGTTACCATCTGTTACAAGAAAACGCCATTCTTCCTTCATTTCAAGCACCTCATAATTCCTTCAGTTAAACCTTCAGAATTTAAACCAATAAACTCAAAATTTTTTTCTTTTATTATATTATCAATTTTATCAAACAGTTTTTTTCTATCTAGATTTGTTCCAATTAATTCTTCCTCTAAAATTTCAATTGACTCAGAAGGATAAGCAAAAAAATCACCTGTAATGCTAATCTTAACAATTTTTTCTTCTTTATCATCACACTCAAGATTTATTTTTACAAGCTTTCCTTTTGGAATTTTATATTCAGATTTTGAAATCATTATTTATGGCGTAAACAAAAAAATGTATATAATGTTTTTTTAGAAAAAAGCTTCTTTTGCATGATATGAGCTGCGCACCAAAGGTGCAGATTCAACATGTTTAAAACCAAGATCTAAGGAAATATCTCTTAAATCTTTAAATTCCTTAGGTGTATAGTACTTTTTAATCTCAGCATGATTTTTAGAAGGTTGAAGATATTGACCGATTGTTAAAAAATCAACTTTAGCTTTTCTTAAATCCTTCATTGTTTTGACGATTTGGTCTTTATTTTCCCCTAACCCCACCATAAAACCAGATTTAGATTTGGTTTTTTTATCTAATTTTTTTATGTTTCTAAGAACTTCTAAGCTAATTTTATAATTACCCTCAGGCCGTATATTAGCAAATAAATCTTCAACAACCTCAATATTATGGTTTATAACATCAGGACCGGATCCAACTACCTTTTTTAATGAACTTTTCTGACCCTTAAAATCAGGAATCAAAACCTCAATTTTACAGTTAGGATTCAGTTTTTTTACTTCTAAAACCGTATCATAAAAAACACTTGATCCACCATCAACTAGATCGTCCCTAGTAACAGAAGTAATAACAACATAGTCAAGATCAAGTTTTTTAACGCTTTCAGCAACATCTCTTGGTTCATTTGGGTTTAAATATTCAGGATTTCCATGTTTAACATTGCAATACTTACAATTTCTTGAACAAACATCACCAAGAATTAAAAAAACAGCAGTCCCACATCCAAAGCATTCAGCTATATTCGGACACTTTGCTTCTTCACAAATTGTATGAAGTTTTGCAGAGCGAAGAAGCTTCTTCATATTTATAAATTCTTTTCCACTTGGAATTTTAACTTTCAACCAATCAGGATGCCTGCGCAAAAATACTATACCCCCATAGTTACTCTCAATAAATCGCGAAGACCAGGTGAAAAACCAAGTATTAAAATTCCAATCTTAAGTAAATTTACAAGATTAACATATTCTTTTAATTCATCCTTATAAAGTATATCAAAAACATATATCACAACAATAATCAAAAGAAATTTTACAATAGGAAACAATGGACCCCATATTTCAAGTAAGAAATTAGAAGCAGGATGTTTTTCAGAATAATATAATCCCATCATAAAAGGATCTTTAATTGAGAGATAGCTAGTTACACCATCCATCAAATGACCGAATAGCATTGATAGATTTAATGGATTTTGATAAGGCGATAAATCCTTTTTATCCTTAAAAAATCTGGCCAAATAATAAACAAAGAAAGTTAATAAAGAAATAATACCCATAACAATTACAAAAACATCAAAACGGACTCCACTAGATGGACCCCATTGAAAACCAAGAATCCAACTAGAAACAAGTATAAGAGAAGGCAGAAGAAAAATTACACCTCCAGTAAATAGGACTTTATTCACTGATAATTTATATTCACTAACTTTTTCTTTTAGAAAATATCCCAATATCAAAAATGATAAAGCAAAAAATGCAATAACTACATAAATCAAAGGTGAAATAAAAAAATACACAAAAGGAGGTTCAAAATAACCAGAATCCTCCAAAACTCTTATGACTGGACCGAAAATAATATATGGAAGCAGCGCAAGCGCAAACCTGCAGTTAACAGCAATTTTTAGTTTCTTTAAAAGCCTATATACCAAATAAATTGCAACTACAAGAATAATACCATATGTAATTTCAGAAACTATAGTGTACCCTTCTTTAGCTACAACTCCATTAAAAACAGCTGTATTAGAACCAGTAGCCGAATCAGCAACAATTGGACCCCAATAATATTTCCAAATCCAGTTATCATAAAACAAATTTGGGAAAAAAATCAGCCCAAAAATTACAAATAAAACGAAAGTAATTATAGAATATATCAAAATTTTCACATGATTTTTCTTTATGATATCAAGTATTTCATTCATTTCCTAGCAGGAAAGGAAAAAATAATATATTAAACCCGTGGTTTACGATGCTTATTATGAGATACTTCAAAAAATCAAAAACAATGGTATTTCCAAGAGAAATAATCGTTGGACACAAGTCAACAGAACAAATCGCTGAACTCTGTAACAGAATATCCCGTGGAAACTCAGCATTAATAGTTGCTGACAAAAAAACAAAGAAACTATCAGGAGACAAAATCCAAAAAATCCTTGAGAAAAATGGATACAGTGTAAACGAAAAAATTGTCTCTGCTGCAACAGTAAGCCAAGTAAACAAAGTTATCAACTATGCAAGTAAAAACGAATCTGAGTTAATGATAGGTGTTGGAGGAGGAACTGTAATTGATGTGACTAAACTTGCGGCATATGAACTAAAAAATCCTTTTATTAGCGTACCAACATCTGCAGCACACGACGGAATAGCATCACCCAGAGCATCGCTTAAACACACAAAAGGATCAGTATCAAAAACAGCAGTATCTCCCCTTGCAATTCTAGCTGATACTAGTATAATTCATAAAGCACCTTACAGGATGCTTGCCTCAGGATGTGCAGATGTAATATCAAATATATCTGCAGTTATGGATTGGGAACTAGCACATAGATTAAAAGATGAGGAATTCAGCAGTCATGCAGCAGTTCTTGCAAAAACTGCAGCAGAATTATTGATCGACAATGCTGAGGATATTAGAACAAACACAGAAGAATCAGCATGGTATGCAGTAAAAGCTATGATCGTATCAGGCGTTGCGATGAGTGTAGCAGGAAACACAAGACCTGCATCTGGTTCTGAACATATGTTTTCACATATGCTAGATCATTTGGGTAAAAGAATTTTATTAAAAGGAAAAAAAAGCCCTCTGCATGGAGAACAATGTGGAATTGGAGCAATATTAATGGTTTATCTTCATGGCGGGGATTGGAAATTAATTAGAGATACACTAAAAAAGATTGGTGCTCCAACAACATCTGAAGAACTTGGTGTAACAAAGAAAAAAATTGTTGAATCACTTGTTAGATGCCAAGAGATAAGACCTGAAAGATATACTATACTTGGTGAGACAGGCCTTACAAAAGATGCAGCACAAAAAGTAGCAAAAACAACAGGAGTAATATAAAAATGGCTTTAGTAACACTAATAGGAGAAAAACTAGCAGCAAAAGATAAAGAATTTATTTATTTAGGACCAAATAATGATTGTAAGAACTGTAAATTAAAAACAGTATGTTTTAACCTAAAAGAAAATACAACATATAAAATACTAAAAGTTAGAGACAAAAAACACAACTGTAAGATACATGAAGGAACAGCTGTAGTAGTTGAAGTTGAAGAACTACCCATACTTACTGCAATAGACAAAAAATATACTCAAGGGGCAAAATCAAAAATCGAAAAAAAAGATTGCAATAATATTGGCTGCGAAAATTACAAGCTCTGTAAAGTAAAATTACAAAAAGATAAAACCTATGAAATTAAAAAGATACACGGTGATCTAAAATGCCCACAAGGTTACGCGCTTCAGAAAGCAGAGTTAATAGAAGATTAATGACATACTACATTAGAGATTAAACCATTTTCTTTGATAATACTATTCCAAAAATCAAGATTTTTAATAGAATTGTTAGTAACTACTGAAAAACCAATCACAATAATTGAAGTACCAGACTTTTCACAGTTCCAGGTCTCACCTACTAATTTAACAAACTTACTATTATTATCTAATGCCCCGTCATATCTTATATACATTGTATTATGGCCATTAGATATCGTTCTTTCACCTTCAATAGTAGAGTTATAATATAGAGTCACATTTCTACTGAGAACAAAATCTTTTATTGCATCAACAGTTTTTTCATATAGCTCTTTTTCATTCATCATAAAGAGAGTTTTATATGTATTAACTGTTACAAAAGATAGATAGCTAGAATTACTATTCCTATATGTAAAACTAGATTGTTTTTCTAAACCAAACAGTTGAGAACTGCTATATCTTTCTTCATAATCCTCATACCAACTATTTCCTAAGACTTTGTCAGATACATATGCTTCAGTGATTCTATTGGATGTTAAAATAACTGTTACTAGAATCAAAATAAGAACTAAAACAGCAATAATTGTATATATTCTTTTATCTTTTTTTCCACCTTCAAAATCCACATTCTTATAATACAAAATTTGTTACTTTAACCTAACGATAAAAAAAGAAAAAAATATGAAAAAAAATTATTTTTTAAGACCTGCTTCTTTTCTAAGGATCTTAACTTTATCTGTTTTTTCCCATGTAAAATCTGGATCGTCTCTTCCAAAATGACCATATGCCGCAGTTTTATAGAAGATTGGTCTCTTTAGATCAAGATTATTTATTATTTCACTAGGTTTTAGTGGAAAGAACTCTCTGATTAGTTCTTCAATCTTTGGAATAGGGATTTTATTTGTTCCAAAACAATCAATATTGATTGATACAGGATCAGATACACCAATTGCATAAGCAAGTTGTATCTCACATTTATCTGCAAGTTTTGCTGCTACAATATTTTTAGCTATGTATCTTGCAGCATATGCAGCACTTCTATCAACTTTACTTGGATCCTTACCGGAAAATGCACCCCCGCCGTGTCTTCCAATACCACCATATGTATCAACAATTATTTTCCTACCAGTAAGCCCAGCATCTGCAAATGGACCTCCTCTGATAAATGCTCCAGTAGGGTTTACATGAAAAACGGTATCTTTATCTATCCATTTTTTACATACAGGTTTAATTATTTTTTCAATGATATCTTTTTTAATTCGACTGTAAGAAACACCACTGTCATGCTGAGTGGAGACAACAATTGTATCAGCTCTCAAAGGCTTTCCTTTTTCATCATATTCAACTGAAACTTGTGATTTTCCATCTGGTCTAAGATAAGTTATATCACCTTTTTTTCTTGCCTCAGAAAGTCTTTTTGAAAGTTTATGTGAAAGTGCAATTGGAAGAGGCATTAGTTCTTTAGTTTCGTTACAGGCATATCCATACATCATACCTTGGTCACCAGCACCTTGTTCTTTGTGTAGGCCGTCACCCTCAGATACACCTTGTGAAATATCAGGGCTTTGTTCTGTTATTTGAACCCATACTGAACATGTCTCCCATTCAATTCCATATTCTGATTTAGTATAACCAATATCTTTGATTGCATTTCTAACTATTCTTGGTATATCTATGTAGCCCTGGGTAGTCATTTCACCAAATACCATGACCCCGCCGTTTTTAGTCCCTGTTTCTACAGCAACTCTTGAATTTGCATCCTCTCTAAGGGCTTCATCAAGAATGGCATCAGATATCAAATCGCACATCTTATCTGGATGGCCTTCAGTTACTGACTCTGAACTTATAAGTATTTTGTGTTTTGTCATAATATCACCTATTCCATCTATAGATTTAAATTAATAGAAAGGATGTAACAAAAAGTCAGATATTAATCTTTTGAGAGAATTAAAAAAAAAGTGTTTATGGGTTAATCTTCAAATTTTCTTGTAACCCACATATCATCTTCTAAAGCATCATATATTGCTTCATCAGATATATCATCGATTGTTTGTTTGTCTGATAGAACGCTTCCGCTCCTTTTGTTTTTATCTTGTGAAAATCTTAAGATAATATCTTTTCTAATAACCCAGTAGTGAGTTCTCCATTCTCTTCCATCATATAGAGTTGTTTCTTCTCGTTCTGTCGTAAGCATTCCTTCTTCTTCTAAAATATAAAATAATTGTCTATCCTCAGGGTCAAGTACATTATCTATTACTCTATCTTGAAAACCGAATATGTCCATTACAAAACCTGCGTCTCTTTTAGCTTCTTCTATGCCAATACCAACTCTATTTGCTATAGCTTTAGATAAATCATCTAATGTTATTATATTCATAAATTCTAAACCTCTTCTTGCATTTGTAAAATTTTTTTAAATCTTGCAATATATCTTGTGTAATTTATAGTATAAATAGTTTTCCATCAAAATTGTAAAAATACCTTAAAAAACCTAAAAATCATTAACAAACGGCAAAAATTTTATATATGCCACTATTCTAGTGATATTTAATGAAAGAT
>CAZKQS010000009.1:0-4552 GCA_964554985.1 uncultured Thermoplasmatales archaeon
AAAGAAAAATATGGCACAAAAAGGAATAAGAGAATATGATGCTAAAAGAATGATGTCAAAAGCATTACCTGAATTTTCCAATGGTAAATTCAAATATGATGCTAAGCAGGTGTTAATTGGACCAGATACTGATTTTAAAAAAATTGAAAAAGAAAATCCTTGGCTTAAAAAAGAAAAACTAGTCGCAAAACCAGATCAGTTATTTGGTAAACGTGGGAAAAACAATCTACTTTTTGTAAATAAATCATGGAATGATGTTCAAAAATGGATCAAAGAACGAATGAATAAAACTGTTACTATAACTCAAACAACTGGTAAAACCACAGGCAAACTCACTCATTTTCTAGTTGAAAAATTTGTTCCACATGATGATGAATACTATATTGCAATAACTACTCATCGTGAAAAAGATACAATTCATTTTTCAACAAAAGGCGGAGTAAACATTGAAGAAGTATGGGACAGTGTAGTTGAACTTGATATCCCTATTAAAAAAAGTATTGATGATGTTGATGTAGAAGGATTTTTACCTAAAGAACTGGGCAGTAAAAAAGAAACTGTCGCAGGCTTTATTAAATCATTATACAAAATGCTAGTTGATTATCATTTTGTGTATTTAGAACTAAATCCTTTTACATTTGTAAGTAATGAACCAGTTGCACTTGATTGTGTAGCCAAAGTAGATGACTATGCATCATATCAATGCGCTGAAAAGTGGGGGGGACTTAAGTTTCCAAGCCCATTTGGACTTGACAAAAGAAAAGAAGAAGAGCGTGTTGATGAACTTGATGAAAGAAGTGGTGCATCGCTAAAACTTACAATTCTAAATCCTGAAGGAAGAATATGGAATCTAGTTGCTGGAGGCGGTGCTAGTGTTATTTATGCTGATACTGTTGCAGATCTAGGATTTACTGATGAACTAGCTAATTATGGTGAATACAGTGGCAACCCAAGTACTGAGCTAACATACGAATACACAAAAACAATTCTTGATTTAATGACACGAAAAAAAGATCCGAAGGGAAAACCAAAATTTTTAATTGTTGGTGGAGGAATTGCTAACTTTACTGATGTAGCAAAAACTTTTACTGGAATTATTCAGGCAGTCGAAGACTACGCTGATAAACTCAAAAAAACAAATGTAAAAATCTATGTGAGGCGAGGTGGCCCAAATTACAGAGAAGGTCTAAACAATATGCGTAAAATGGGTAAAAGACTTGACTTACCTGTTGAAGTATATGGCCCTGAAACACATATGACTAGAATTGTATCAATGGCTCTAAAAGGAGGTAATTAAAATGGCTGAAACGATTTTAAAACAAAAAAAGAAATTACCAGAGTACGAATTATTTGATAAAAATACAAAAGCATTTATTCATGGAACTCAAACAAAAGCGGCTCAAAGAATGCTTGATTTTGATTATATGAGCGGAAGAGAAGAACCAAGTGTAGCAGGTTTTATCACATTGACTGGCGGTGGATACTACAAACTATTTTGGGGAACTAAAGAAATTAGGATTCCTAGATACACAAGTATGGATGAAGCAGTAAAAGCACATCCTGAAGCAGATGTAATGGTTAATTTTGCATCAGAAAGGTCATGTGCAGAAACTACTATGGAAGCACTAAAAACTGATACTATTAGAACTGTTGTAATGATAGCTGAAGGTGTTCCACAGCGTGATGTTAGAAAAATTGCTAAATATGCAAAGGATAACAACAAATGGGTAATTGGCCCAGCAACTGTTGGTGGATTAAAACCAGGCGCATTTAAAATAGGTAATGCAGCTGGTACAATTCAAAACATAAAAGATACAAAACTCTATAGACCTGGCTCAGTTGGATTTGTGTCAGTTTCTGGAGGTCTATCAAATGAAGGATACAACATTGTTGCTCAAAACACTGATGGCATATATGAAGGATATGCAGTTGGTGGAGATGTTTATCCTGCATCAACATTAATAGATCATCTTCTTCGTTATGAAAAAAACCCGAACATCAAAATGATGGTCTGCCTTGGTGAAGTCGGTGGAAAAGATGAGTATCAAATAGTTGAAGCTATAAAGGAAGGAAAAATCACTAAACCACTTGTTATGTGGGTAACTGGCACCTGTGCTGAGATGCTACCTGGTGGCGTACAATTTGGTCATGCTGGTGCAAAAGCTGATTCAAAAGCTGATACCGCTCCAGCTAAAAACGAGGCACTAAGAAAAGCAGGAGTAGTTGTTCCTGAATCTTTTGATGATTACGGTATAAAAATCAAAGAAACCTTTAAAAAACTTAAAAAAGAAGGAAAAATTAAAGATGTCGATGAACCAACACCACCTCATATACCAATGGACTACAAACAAGCATTAGCCGAAGGATTAGTTAGAAAACCAACAAATTTCATATCAACTATTTGTGATGAAACAGGCGAAGTTCATAACTACTGTGGAGTAGCCATAGATGACGTGATCAAGAAAGGATATGGAATAGGTGGGGTACTTGGCCTTCTTTGGTTTAAAAAGGATCTACCAAAATACTCTAGAGATTTTATTGAACTAGTCATTCAAATTGTAGCTGATCACGGACCAGCAGTTTCAGGTGCACATAACACAATTGTTACAGCAAGAGCCGGAAAAAACCTGATTGAATCAATTATTTCAGGTATGGTTACAATTGGACCACGTTTCGGTGGTGCAGTAAATGGTGCAGCTAAACACTTTTCAATGGGTCTTGAAAAAGACCTTGAGCCACGTGACTTTGTAGATTACATGAAAAAACAAAACATAAGAATACAAGGAATAGGACACAGAATACATAGTATAGACAATCCAGATGAACGTGTTGAAATAATGATAAACTTTGCCAAAAAACACTTTCCAAAGCACCCACTTCTTGATTATGCACTATCTGTCCAAGGCGTTACAACAATGAAAAAAGGAACATTAATCCTAAATGTTGATGGATGCATAGGTGTACTCTTCGTTGATATGCTTACAAACTTAGGTTACTCCAGAGAAGAAATCAAAGAAATGATAGATATGGGCTTTTTCAATGCGTTCTTTATAATAGGTAGAACAATGGGCTTTATGGGACACTACTTTGATCAAAAACGCTTAAAAACTGGTCTCTATCGTCATCCATGGGATGATATACTATACGATGTACCAAATAAACCAGAAAAGGTGGAATAAAAAATGTGTGCGAAAGAAAAGATAATCTATACAACAGTTGACGAGGCGCCACGCCTTGCAACTTATTCATTTCTACCGATTTTAAAAGCTTTTGCAAAACAAGCAAATGTAAACATTGAAACAAGAAATATTTCCCTTGCAGGTAGAATAATAGCTAATTTTCCAGATAAACTAACTGAAGATCAAAAACAAACAAATGATTTAGAAGAATTAGGAAAACTTGTAAAAAAACCTGAAGCAAACATCATAAAACTCCCTTGTATAAGTGCATCAGTTCCACAGTTAAATGCAGCAATTAAAGAACTACAAGAAAAAGGATATAATATTCCAAATTATCCTGAGGAACCAAAAAACGATGAAGAAGAAAAAATAAAAAATCGTTTTAACGTTGTAAAGGGTAGTGCAGTAAATCCAGTTCTTCGTATGGGTAATTCTGACAGGAGAGTTCCAAAACCAGTTAAAAATTATGCTAAAAATAATCCTCATAAAATGGGCAAATGGACCAAAGATTCAAAATCCCATGTTGCATGTATGGATCATGGCGATCTTCGATCTACTGAAAAATCCATAACAGTTTCTAAAAAACAAGCAGGAACTGCAAAAATCATTTTTGAAGATGAATCAGGTAATAAAAAAGTTTTGAAAGAAAAGCTTTTATTAGTTGAAAACGAAATCATCGACGCAGCGGTTATGAGTAAAAAAGCACTTCGTTCATTTCTGGAAGCACAAGTAAAAGATGCAAAAGAAAAAGACATTCTATTCTCAGTGCATTTAAAAGCAACCATGATGAAGGTATCTGATCCAATTATTTTTGGCCATGTTGTCTCAACATATTTCAAAGATGTATTTGAAAAACATGCTGATACATTCAAAGAATTAGGAATTAGCCCAAACAATGGTCTAGGCGAACTATATAACAAAATAAAATCACTACCAAGCTATAAACAAAAAGAAATTGAAGATGACATAAAAGAATGCTATGAAAAAGGTCCAGATCTAGCTATGGTTGATTCAGATGAAGGTATCACAAATTTACATGTGCCTAGTGATACAATCATCGATGCATCCATGCCGCGGGCTATTCGAAATTCTGGTAAGATGTGGGGTCCAGATGGAAAAACCCACGAAACAAAGTTTGTAATTCCAGAAAGTAGCTATGCAGGTGTTTATGATGAAGTAGTAAATTTCTGCAAAGAACATGGTGCATTTGATCCTAGGGTTATGGGGACTGTGCAAAATGTTGGGCTTATGGCACAAAAAGCAGAAGAATATGGTTCACATGACAAAACATTTGAAATGAAAGGTAAAGGAAAAGTTAAATGCATTTCAGAAAATGGTGAAACACTTCTTGAAAAAGACGTTAGTCAAGGTGA
>CAZKQS010000009.1:4562-12363 GCA_964554985.1 uncultured Thermoplasmatales archaeon
CTAGCAGTAAATAGAGCAAAAGCAACTAATTTTCCAACTGTTTTCTGGCTTGATGAAAACCGTGCACATGATTCTGAACTAATAAAAAAGGTAAAAATGTATCTTAAAGACCATGATACAAAAGGTCTTGAAATAAAAATTATGTCACCTGAGAAAGCTACACTATATTCATGCAAAAAAATAAAAGAAGGGAAAAACACAATTGCTGTCACCGGTAACGTTCTTCGTGATTACTTAACTGATTTATTCCCAATTCTAGAAGTTGGAACTAGTGCAAAAATGCTGTCGATTGTTCCACTTATGAACGGTGGAGGATTATTTGAAACAGGAGCAGGAGGTTCAGCACCTAAACATGTTCAGCAGTTTAAAAAAGAAAATCACTTGCGTTGGGATTCACTAGGTGAATTTTTAGCACTCGCACCATCTCTAGCTCACTATGGCAAAAGAACAGATAACAAAAAAGCAATAATTCTTTCTGAAACACTTGATCAAGCAACAGAACAATACCTACAAAATAATAAATCACCTTCTAGAGTTGTAAACGAACCTGATAACCGTGCAAGCCATTTTTATTTAGCAATGTACTGGGCAAAAGCATTATCAAATCAATCAAAAGATTTAGAACTAAAAGAAAAATTCACTAATTTTGCAGGAAAACTTGAAGAAAATGAAGAAAAGATAAACAAAGAGTTACTTAATGTCCAAGGAAAATCTGTTGATTTAGATGGATACTACAAACCTGATGATAATCTTGCTGAAAAAGCAATGAGGCCTAGTGAAACCTTAAATAAAGCATTAGAAGAACTAGAAAGCTAATATTTAGCTTCTTTTTTCTTATTTTTTTATATTATACAGTAATTTTTTTGTCTACAAAATTTAATATTTCAACATTATTTTTGTTTTATACTAAAAACTATAAAAATATATATAAATAATTAAGTTATATGTAACTTAGGTTGGTATGCCAAGTCTTGATAGATTTATTGAAAAACATGAGGATGGTGCCATCTTAAATATCTCAGTAAAACCAGATTGTGATTGTATTGTTTTTCCTGCAGGTTTTAACAATTGGCGCAAAAGAGTTGAGATTCAGGTTAAATCCCCAGCAAAGGACAATCGCGCAAATAAAGATGTGATAAAGACCCTTTCAGCTTTTTTTGAAAAACCTGTGAATTCTATTTTTGTTGTGTCTGGTTCAAAAAACAAAAATAAAACAGTTCTAATTAAGGGAGTTACACCAAAATTTGTAACCTCTAAATTGAGGGAATCAAATAATGGACTATGATTCATCGATAGATGAAGTACTAAAAGTTATAGGTGAATTAATTGAAGAAAATAAAGAAATCCCTATTTTAGTTGAAGGTGAAAAAGACATAAAAGCCTTGAAAAAACTTAATGTCAAAGGTAAAATAATTAAAATAAACAATGGTAAAACATTGATTGATTTTTGCGATATTATTGCAAAAAAATACAATGAAATAATTATTCTTACTGATTGGGATAGAAAGGGCGGTTTTTTAAGAAAAAGAATTCAGGAGAATCTTAAAGGAAGAGTTAAATGTATTATTAGATACAGAAAAGCCTTTTCAAAAAACACTATGATAAAAACTGTTGAAGGACTCCCCTCTTATATACAAACAATGACAAAAAAATAAATTATAAGGCGAAAGGGAGCAAAATTATTTAAGAAAGCCCGGTGAGGAATGAGACTTTTAAAAATATTGCTTCTCCGCCCTAGATACGTAGATAGAAATATGAATATAAAAATTTTGCCTGAAAACCTATAGTCAATAGTCGAAAAATAAGATGTGGAAAATTTGTATATAAGCTAATCTAAGAATAATATAAAAAAAGAAATTAAAATTAAGAAAATCAATTATTTTTTCTCAATTTTTGTTATTGATTTAGGTGGCTTACATTTTTTTGCATTAATTTTTCCTTCTTTAGCAAGCCATCCCATTGCATAATACAAATCTGTTTCTGTAATATCAGCAAGTTTTGGAATATAAGTTGCATCTATTGTTTCACATGATTCAAGAACGTCCCATACTTTTCCAGCATTCTTACCGATTGTATCATTCCAGTTATAGTCGCCAAGAGAAAAATAGTTGTCCGCAAAATTTATCTTATTTTCCTTTGCAAGCCAACCTAAGCCTACATACAGATCTTCAGTGTTTAGACCTGTCTTTCTTTTCAAAGTTCTTGGTGTTAAAGAACCATGCTCATTAAGTACATTCCAAATCTTACCTGCATTTTTTCCATATTTGTTAGTAACATTAACCATGATGTTCCCTCCTACTATTCTTTCTAAATAAATTACATAAATATATATGTTTTCATTTTATAATTTTTAAAAATAGTAGATTTTATAAATCACTTTTTTTTACAAAAAATAAGGAGAAAAAATATATGAAAATAAAATGTGATAGATGCAGAAAAGAATACTATGACTTGCATGATACAATTGTTGATTATGACTATGCAGAAACAGGTAGAGGAAAACCAGGCCACTTGCATTTATGTCTTGATTGTAGAAAAGAACTTATTGAGTTTTTAGAAAATAAATAAGGTAATATTTGCTCATTTTAGATAACTGCATTTAAATATCATAATACTGTTTTTTAATATAATAATCAGGGGAGAAATACACAATTATGAATAATTATGATATTTTAGTTCTAGGTAATGGTTCAGCAGGAACTATTGTACAAAATGCAATTATGCAAGGGAAAAAAGTAGCTTTGGTTGACAATGGACCATTAGGTGGAACTTGTCTAAACTACGGATGCATTCCTTCTAAAATGCTTATTTATCCCGCTGATAGAATAATGGAAATAAGAGAATCAAAAAAACTTGGAATTAAAGCAAAAGTAGAAAGTGTTGATTTTCAAAACTTAATGAATCGTATGAGAAAAGTAATAGAAAAAAGTCATGAACATATGAAAGGAATAGAAAACGTAGAAGGACTTGATTACTATAATTCAGAAGCTTATTTTGTTGATGATTATACAGTTCAAGTAGAAAATGAAAAAATAAAAGCAGATAAAATATTTATTGGAACGGGTGCAAGGCCATTAATTCCACCGATAAAAGGAATTGATAAAGTAAACTATCTAACAAATGAAGCAATACTTGATTTAAAAGAAAAACCTGAAAGCATCATCATTGTTGGCGGAGGATATATTGCAGTTGAATATGCTCATTTCTTAGAAGCAATTGGTACAAAGGTTACAATTCTACAGAGGAGTAATAGACTTATTAAAAATTCTGAACCAGAAATATCCAAGTTACTAAAAGAAAAGCTCGGTAAAAGAATGAATATTTTTACAAATATAAATGTTTTAGAAGTAAAAGAAGAAAACGGTAAAATAATTGCCACTGGAAAAAACACTGAAACAGATGAAGAAAAAGAATTCAAAGCAGAAAAAATAATGATTGCAGCAGGTAGGAAATCAAATGCAGATATATTAAAAGTTGAAAATACAGGAATAAAAACAGATGAAAGAGGATACATAAAAGTAAATGATTATTTGGAAACATCAAAGGAAAACATCTGGGCTCTGGGTGATGCAACAGGCAAAGGAATGTTTAAGCATGTAGCTAATGAAGAAGCATATATTGCATGGAATAATGCTTTTAATAAAGAAAACAAGGCAAACCTAGATTATGATAAAATACCCTACGCAGTTTTTTCCTATCCACAAATTGCAGCAGTTGGAATGACAGAAGAAAAAGCAAGAAAAGAACATAAAGTTTTAACTGGTACTGCTAAATATACTGATGTTGCAAAAGGAGAAGCGATGGTTGAAAATGATGGTTTTGCAAAAGTAATCATTGATAAAAAAACAAAAAAGATACTTGGTTTTCATATAATCGGTCCATATGCTGCAATACTTATCCAAGAAGTAATAAATGCTATGTCACTTGGTTCTGAAATTGGATATATCGCTCACGGCATGCATATTCATCCGGCATTACCTGAACTTATTTTGAATACATTTGGAAATATCAAAAATGAATAGATACCATATTTAAAATAAGAAAAATAATTTATCAACCAAATTTATTCATATCAAAAAAGAAAGGATCAAAATGGCTGAATTTGAAATAAAATTTTTTCATAAAAAGAAAATCAATGATAAATTTGAAGAGTACGTTCTAGGAATCGATATAGGTGGAACTAACACTAATTTATGTATTGCAGGTGTAAAAGAAAAAAAACCAGTGTTTTTATATTCACTTAATTTTCATACAGAAAAACTTGATTCGATAATTCCTGCTGTTAAAAAAACATTAGCTTATTCTTTAGAAAAATATAATATTAAGATAGAAAAAGCATGTATAGGTGCACCAGGATTAGTATCTTCAGATAATAAATCAGCAGATCTAACAAATATTTCTTGGAATGTAAAGTCAGATGAAATAATTGAAAATACAAGCCTAAAATCTGTTTACATCATTAATGATTTTCAAATAATTGGATATGGACTTAATTTTTTAAAAAATGATAACAAAGAAGATATCTTAACAATTAAAAAAGGAGAAAAAACAAAAAATCAAACTAAGGCAATTATTGGCCCGGGTACTGGTTTTGGAAAAACAATTCTAGCCTTTAACAAAGAGAATGATTTATATCTACCACTAAAAAGCGAAGGGGGACATGCAGATTTTCCAATCAGAAATAGTTATGAACTTGAACTTACAAAGTTTGTAAAAGAATACAGAAATATCAAAAATCCTGTAACTTACGAAGAAATTCTATCAGGGCGAGGCCTAGAGAATATATATTACTTTTTAAGATCAAAAAATAAAGAAAAAAATAATCATATATCTGAAGAAATAGATAATTCAAAAGAAAAAGCAGAGCTTATTTCAAAATATAAAGATAAAGATATAATATGCAAGGAAACTTTCAAGCTTTTTACAAAGTTTCTGTCTAGATCTCTAAAGAATTTTTCACTTGAAACAATGCCTTTAGGAGGACTATATATAGCTGGAGGAATTTCATCTAAAAATAAAGAAATATTTAGAAAAGTTTACTTTTTAAATGAATTTGAAAATGCATATAAAAGATCAGATGTTTTGAAGAATATTCCGATATATCTAATAAAAAATTACGATGTAAGTATCTTTGGAGCATGTCTTTGTGCAATTTTAGAAATGTGATAAAATGAGCAATAACGCAGTAATTGACGAAATCTATCAAAAACATTTTCGCGTTGCAATATTTGGTTCAGCTAGAATTAAAGTTAATGCTCCAGCCTATGAAGAAGTATACAAGCTTGCTCATATGCTAGGTTCTGATAATATTGATATAGTTACAGGCGGAGGACCAGGTATAATGCAAGCAGCATGCAAGGGGCACTGCGATGGAAGAAAAACTGATATCACTCATTCAATAGGTCTAAATATCGATATACCTGCTGAGCAAAAACCAAATAGATACCTAAATATTAAAAGAGAATTTCACAGATTTTCAAAAAGACTTGATACATTTATGGTTCTATCAAATGCATTAGTTGTTGCACCTGGCGGTGTTGGAACACTTCTTGAACTAGCTTATGCATGGCAACTAATACAGGTTAAACACATTTGTAACATTCCAATAATACTAATTGGTGATATGTGGAAAGAATTTATTAAATGGGTTGAAAAATATCCATTGAAATTGTCTTTTCTTGATCAAAAAGACCTTCAAATGCTTTTTCAAGCAAAAGACAGTTTTGATGCATTTAGAATAATAAAAAAATTTAAAGAAGGATATGAAAAAGGCGAGGATATCTGCCTTAATTTTAAAAAATACAAAATAGAAACTGACAGCTTATTAGATGGTGAAAAGATATGAAAAAAATGATAATACCTGCAATAATTGCAAAAAAACAAGATGAACTTGAAGAAAAAATACTAAAAGTAAAAGATTTTGTAGAATTAATCCAGCTTGACTTTATGGATGGAAAATTTGTACCAAATGATTCAATCAACTTTGAATTCATTTTACCAGAGACTAACTGTAAATATGAAGCGCATCTCATGGTAGATGATCCAAACTCATGGGTTGAGAAAAACCACTCCAAGGTGGATACAATTCTTGCTCATTTTGAATCATTAGATAATCCAAAAGAAACAATTGAAATTATTAAAAATAAGAATAAAAAAACAGGTTTTGTAATAAATCCGGAAACTAAGGTTGATGAGATAGAAGAATATCTTCCAATTTTAGACCAGGTTCTAATAATGACTGTAAAACCCGGGTTTTATGGAAGTAAGTTTATTCCTGAGATGAAAGATAAAATCAAAAAACTTAGAAAAATTGCACCAGAAATAGATATAGAGGTAGACGGTGGAATAAGTGATAAAACAATAGAAATTGTTGATAAGGCCGGTGCAAACATGTTTGTATCTGGGTCATATATTGTTAAATCAGATAACGTTAAAAAAAGAGTTGATACACTAAAAAATCTTGTAGATTAATATCCACTTATTTCAAGGAAATAAAAAAATAATATAATAACTGAACTTATAATTACTATTATAGAGAAAGGATTTACATTTAGTAATTCTGGCAGTGTAATATTTCCATATCCTTCTTTCATATATCTTTTTTTTATTTTTGGATAAAAAATTGCAAAGATTCCAGCACCTATCAAAAACCCAATTATCCCAAAAAAAGCATCAATTGAACCACTGCCAAGTGCTCCTGCTGCAGTACCAGGACAATAACCAAGAATTGCAAATCCCGCTCCAAATATTAAACCACCAAAAACAATTGATTTTACAAAACATGGTTTTGGATGTAAATTTATATATCCATATTTTTTTAAAGTATATACCCCAATCATTCCAACTAATACTGCTGAAAGCATAACTTTTAGAACAGTGTAATCCTTAAGTAAAAGTTGGCCCAATATTATATTATAGTTTGTAACACCTGCAGCCTGAAGAAAAAAACCAAAAATAATTCCAATAATTAATCCAATTAAAAGCTGGAGTCTTTGTTTTTTATGTATTTTTTCTAAAATTTAAAGACCCCCTATTACTGAATAAATAATAATTGCAGTAATAATTCCACCCGCGAAGAAAAAAAATGTAGCAATATAACTTCCAACTGATAGCTGCAGATTTCCACTTATTCCATGTCCGCTAGTGCATCCCCCGGCCATTCTAGCTCCAAAACCTACAAAAATTCCACCTATAACAGAAAAGATCAATCTAAAAAATATTGATGACCCAAAAGTTTTGTTCCATAAATATGGAATTAATTCTAAAGAAAATGATCCAGACAGAACTGAAGAAATGAACGCGCCAATAATTATACCTAATACAAGCATCCATTCCCAGTCTATTTTTGGTTTATATTTTTTGTAATAATCTTTTTTATATACTTTTTTTCCACTAAATACTCTTTCAATCATGCCGCTAGTTCGAGTATATGCTGTTGAGCAGCCAATTGCTTTATCAGAAATTAAAAAACTAACTATTGCTAGAACACCTATTCCGATACCATAAATATATGGAATTAAATCAGATAGAGTTAGCCAATCCATTTGAATTACCTTTTTTAAAGCTGATAAGTTATATATACATCCTTCCAATAATTCTTTTGGGGAAAAAATAAATGGATTTAATTATTGATGTAAAAACTAGAGAAGAATACTATCTTAACCATATTAAAGGCTCATTGAATATACCTGTTTGGGATCTTGAATTTTATGTTGATTTTTTAAAAGATAAAAATGTAAAAGTATATTGTGGCCCAAGAGGAAAAAGATCAAAGATGGCCGTAGACTTTCTTAAAAAGAAA
>CAZKQS010000009.1:12373-16764 GCA_964554985.1 uncultured Thermoplasmatales archaeon
ACTGTTGAAGAAATACCTAAATCTGAACTTAAAAATTATGAAATGACAGGTAAACCTATGGTTTGTGCAGTTAATTATTTATCAGTTAAACCTGGTCATGAAGAAGAATTTGAAGAAAAGGTTGAAAATCTTTGCACTAAAACTATGGATAAAAAAGGATTTATTGGAACAAAAGTTGTCCGAGCTACAAATATTTCTTTTGGTGGAGCTATGCTTCACGGTGAATATGATGAAATTAAGATTAATCCAGCTAAATATATTATGCTTACATACTGGTCAAGTAGAAAGGACCATGAAGAGTTTCATAACTTACCTGAAATAATGGAAGGCTTTAAGGAAATAATGCCTCATGTATCAATACTTCCATATGAAGAGTTTGCAGAGATTATTCACTAGATTTATTCAAAATGTTAATAAAAAGATTTAACAATAGTTAATAGTTTCAGTGAACTCTTATTTATATTTTTAAATATAAAAATATTTACAGAGTATTTATGAATAGTAAGGAAAACCAAAATATTAGGGGGAAATAAATAGTTGAAAGATATACATATCAAAGGTGCTAGAGAACATAATCTCAAAAACATTGATGTTAAGATTCCTCGTGACAAGTTTGTTGTAATCACAGGTCTATCTGGTAGTGGTAAATCTACTCTTGCTTTTGATACAATTTATGCGGAAGGTCAAAGAAGATATGTTGAATCACTTTCTTCTTATGCTCGACAGTTCTTGGGTCTTATGAGTAAACCAAATATCGACAGTATAGATGGTCTTTCTCCAGCTATTTCAATCGAACAAAAAACAACTAGTAAAAATCCCAGAAGTACTGTAGGAACTGTAACTGAAATATATGATTATCTTCGTTTGCTATTTGCTAGAATTGGTACACCCTTTTGTCCAGAACATAATGTAAAAATCGAGGAACAATCCCCTGAAAAAATTTCTGATAATATCTCTAAAGAATATAATGACATGATAACAATCTTATCACCCATCGTTCGACAAAAAAAGGGAACATATGAACAATTAATTTCTGATTTGAACAAAGAAGGATACACAAGAGCAAGAATTGACAAAGGAATTTACAGAACTGAAGAAAAAATTAAACTAGACAGATATAAAAAACATGATATCGAGATTGTAATAGATAGATTCAATCCAAGTGATAAACAAAGACTTACTGAAGCTTGTGAAAACGCTCTGAAAAGATCAGACGGTCTTTTGATTGTTCTTGATAAAGAAGGTAAAGAAAAACTGTATTCATCAAAGATGGCATGCCCCGTTTGTGGGATGGTATTTGAAGAACTTCAACCGCGTATGTTTAGTTTTAATAGTCCTTTTGGTGCATGTCCAGATTGCCACGGGCTAGGTATTAAGATGGAATTTGATCCTGATTTAATAATTCCGGATAAAACAAAATCAATAGCAGATGGTGCTATTAAACTATACAAAGGAATACATGACCGCTGGCGCATTAAATATCTGGGCGCAGTTGCTAGGCACTTTGGTTTTGATATTTTTACTCCAATTCAGAATCTAAATGAGAGACAATATAATGCCTTAATGTATGGATCAAGTGAAAAAATCAATTTTGATTTTTCAATGAGAAGAGGCAGAAGTAGATGGTCTGGAACTAAAAGATGGGAAGGATTAGTTCCTCAATCTGAAAGACTTCATAAGCAAACTGAATCTGAATACAGAAGAAGAAGTCTTGAAAAATTCATGAGATTTAGCCCATGTCCAAAATGTGAAGGAAAAAGACTCAAAGAAAAGGTTTTATCTGTAAAAATTGCGGATAAATCAATTGCCGACTTAACAGATATGTCAATTAAAAAAAGCCTAGTGTTTTTCAAAACTTTAATTCTTTCAAAACAAGAAGAAAAAATAGCTTGGCAGATACTAAAAGAAATTAAATCCCGGCTCAGTTTTCTTGATAAAGTAGGTCTTAATTATCTTACTCTTTCTAGAAACTCAGGGACTCTATCTGGTGGTGAAGCACAAAGAATAAGACTTGCCACTCAAATTGGATCTAACTTGATGGGTGTTTTATATATTCTTGATGAGCCATCAATTGGACTTCATCAGATTGATAATAAAAAATTAATTGATACACTTCACAGTCTCCGCGATATTGGAAATACATTAATTGTTGTTGAGCACGATGAAGAAACAATTAGAAATGCTGATCATGTAATTGACATGGGCCCTGGTGCTGGTGTTTCTGGCGGAAAGATCGTTTCTGAAGGGACACCTGAAGAAATTGAAAAAAACCCTGCATCTCTTACTGGTAAATATTTATCAGGAAAACTAGAAATTGAAATTCCTGAAAAAAGAAGATATTCAAAAAGATATATAAATATATATGGATGCAAGGAGCATAATCTAAAAAATATTGATGTAAAAATTCCAATTGGAGTATTAAACCTGGTTACAGGAGTATCAGGCAGCGGAAAGAGTACACTCATTCACGATATATTATACAAGGGTCTTATGAAAAAACTGCATGATTCAAGAGTAAGACCTGGTGCACATGAAAAAATCGAGGCAGATGAAAAAATAGATAAAGTAATAGTGATAGATCAAAGCCCTATTGGAAAAACTCCAAGAAGTAATCCCGCTACATACACAAAGGTCTTTGACCATATAAGAAAACTTTTTGCACAAACTAAAGAAGCAAAAAAGAGAGGATATAAACCAGGTAGATTTTCATTTAATGTAAAAGGTGGAAGATGTGAGGCATGCAGAGGAGACGGCCTTATAAAAATTGAGATGAATTTTTTACCAGATATTTATATTGAGTGTGAAGAATGCAAAGGAAAAAGATACAACAAAGAAACTCTAGAAGTTACATACAAAGATAAAAACATAGCTAACGTTCTAGATATGACCGTAGAAGAAGCACTAGATTTATTTAAAAACCATAGAGCAATAAAAAGAAAATTACAAACATTATCTGATGTGGGATTAGGCTATATAAAACTAGGACAAAGCAGTATAACACTATCAGGTGGAGAAGCACAGAGAATAAAACTAACTAGGGAACTTGCTAAAAAAAGCACTGGTAAAACTGTTTATTTACTTGATGAACCAACAACAGGCCTTCATTTTCATGATGTAAAAAAACTAATAAACGTTTTAAATAGCCTGGTTGACAAGGGAAACACAGTAATTGTTATAGAACACAACCTAGAGGTTGTAAAAAATGCTGACTATATAACAGACCTAGGACCAGATGGAGGAGACATGGGAGGACAAGTTATTTCACAAGGAACACCAGAAAAAGTATCAAAGGATAAAAAAAGCTATACCGGAAAGATCCTAAAAGAAGTACTTCCTAAGGAAGAAAAAATAAAATGTTTAGTAAAATAAAAATTCCAAAAAACCCTGGTTGTTATTTATTCAAAGATAAAAAAGATAGAGTGCTTTATGTTGGTAAAGCAAAAAACCTAAAAAACAGGGTTAAAACATATGAAAACGGATATGATCTTGACCCAAAAACAAGATATATGCTCAATAAAGCAGTTGATCTTGATTTTATTGTAACTGACACAGAAGTAGAAGCCTTAATTTTAGAAAACACATTAATTAAAAAATACAAGCCAAAATACAATATCAGACTCAAAGATGCAAAAAGCCATTCCTACATAAAAATCACTGATGAAAAATATCCTCGGGCTTTAATTTCTAGAAGAAAAGTAGGAAAGGAAAAATATTATGGGCCATTTGTTTCAGCTAGTGAAAGAGACTATATCCTTCACTTTATAAAAAAAACATTTAACTTAAGAACTTGTAAAAAACTAAAAAAAAAGCCCTGTTTAAGACACCACATAGATATGTGTGATGCACCCTGTGCTAAATTAATTTCAAAAAATGAATATGATAAAAAAATTGAGAAGGTAAAAAAGGTCTTATCTGGAAAAACCAAAGAATTAATTAATGAACTTGAAGCTGAAATGGAAAAACTATCGAATGAAAAAAAATTTGAACTAGCAATAAAACTAAGAAACGAAATCTTTGCACTTAAAAACCTAAATGAAAGACAAAACATGAAAAGAGAGAAAAAATACAATGAAGATATACTAAATTTTGAAATAAAAGATGATAAAGTATACTTAATGCTTTTTAACATATACAAAGGAACACTTAACAACAAAAATGAGTTTATTTTTGAAAAAACTACTAATTTTTTAGATGAGTTCATTGTCCAATATTATTCAGAAAAAAAAGTTCCAAAAGAAATAATAATCCCTGAAGAAATTGATATATCAATTGAAGAATTTCTATCTAAAAAGAAAGGCTCTAAAGTAAAAATTAATATTCCACAGCGCGGTGAAAAAAAACAATTACTCGAACTAGTTTTAAAAAATATTGAACTAACATTTTTTTCAAAC
>CAZKQS010000010.1:0-16702 GCA_964554985.1 uncultured Thermoplasmatales archaeon
CCAAAAAAAGAAATTTACATTTTTCTCTTCTTGACCCAGAGGACCAAACTCCAGAAGAGGCTGGAAGGCTTGCTAAGAAAGCTGAAGATCTTGGCAGTTTTGCTATGATGGTTGGTGGTTCTACACTTGCATCAAGTAAAGAAGTAGATGAAACAGTAAAAGCAATTAAAGAGAATTCTAAATTACCAGTAATATTATTCCCATCTGGTGCAAAGTTTTTGAGTAAATATGCTGATGCTATATTTTTTATGAGTCTATTGAATTCCAGGAATCTTGACTTTGTTATTAGAGAACATGTACAGGGCGCTCCTTTTGTAAAACATACAGGTCTTGAACCAATTCCCATGGGTTATTTGATTGTTGAACCTGGTATGACCGCAGGTAAGATGGGCCAAGTAGATCTTGTTAAACGTGATGATATTAAAACAGCTGTTGGTTATGGGCTTTCAACTGAGTTTCTAGGTATGAAGTTTTTCTATTTAGAAGCTGGATCAGGTGCACCAGAACCTGTTTCAAATGAAATGATTGCATCTGTAGCAAAAAGTATCGATATACCTCTCGTTGTTGGCGGAGGTATACGTGATGCAAAAACAGCTAAAGAAAAAGTAAAAGCGGGTGCTAATATTATTGTTACGGGTACTACTTTTGAAAAGGATAAAAACCTTGAAAAAACCCTTGGGGAAATTATAAAAGCAATCGAGGAATAAATACATCTGATTATTATGAAAGTATTACTTTCAATGGGCGGAGCATCTGGAAGTATATATGGTATTAGACTTCTCGAGGAACTTAAAAAATCAGGTGTTGAAACTCATTTAATAGTTACTTCTGGTGGAAAAAAAATAATTGAACATGAGACTTCTTATAATTTTTCAAAAGTTAAATCTCTATCTGATTTTTATTATGAAAATAATGATATGTTCGCTGGACCAGCCAGTGGCTCATATATAATTGATGCAATGGTAATTTGTCCCTGCAGTATGAAAACACTTTCAGCTGTTGCAAACGGTTATGGTGATACTTTGACTAGTAGATCAGCTATTTGTCAACTAAAAGAAGAAAGAAAACTAGTTTTAGTTCCAAGAGAAACTCCTCTTGATTTATCTAGTATTGAAAACTTGAAAAAGGCTAAGTTATCTGGTGTGAAGATTCTTCCAGCAATGCCTGGTTTTTATCATAAACCAAAAAAAATAGATGATTTAGTTGATTTTATTGTAGGAAAGATACTTGATCAACTTGGAATTAAACACACTCTATTTAAAAGATGGAAAAATTGATAATTTACCCCTTCATTTTTTTTAATTCCCACAATATTTATTTACCATTATTATATTTTATCATACATTAAAGATATTTAATGGTATAAAAAATGAATAAAAAAATAGTTTCAATAACGGCTTTAACTCTGTTGTTATTTATCTCTTTATTTGGACCAATAAACAGCCAAAGTATCCATTTAAAAAATGAAAAAACGTCATTTAATGCATCTGAAGAAGATAATAATTTAAATTTAAAACCAGGAGATATTGGCTTTAGACAGCCTGACTTAGTACCAGATAACCTTCCATTTTTAATTGATCACTGTCTTTTATTTGTTGAATACAACAAAACAATCAATAAATATGTGTTTATCGAGGCAAGTGCATGGGGAGTTAAATATCGAGAAGTAGAAAAAGAAGAATTATTTGAAGATTTATGGAAAGGATTTAGAAGGGTTAAAAGTAAATATGTAAATGATAAGCAAAAACAAAACGCTATTGATTTTGCAAAACTACAGATTGGAAAAGAATTTCAAGGGGATTGGTCAGTCCTAAACAAAAACTATAATCCAAATGATATAGAAAAGGATATATTTGCAGATGACTGGTATTGTTCTGAACTAGTTTGGGCATCCTATTACAACTGTAATAATTCATTTCCAAAAGATGAACCTTCAGATGGATATATTTATGGCGAGGGAATAGATCTTGATCCTAAGAAATGGGATGTAGATTATAATAGACCCATGAAAAACTACTCTTCAAGTATAATTTATCCAAAAGAACTTTACAACAGGGCAACAAACAAATACATACAAAAAATTGATTTAAATAAAAAAGAAGATAAAAGTAAAATAATTAATGAAAATAAAGAATCTTCAATATTTTTTAAAAAAACATGTTTTTTTTCAATCGACAAGTTTTTTCTCAATTTTATCAAGTCTTAGAACAATAAATGCAATAATTGTTGCAAGAACAGGTAAAACATAATTTCCAAGACCAAGTATAAGACCAATAGCTGAAACAACCCATAAAGAGGCAGCGGTTGTAAGACCTTTTACATCTCCTTTTAATGCAATAATGCTTCCTGCACCAATAAAACTAATTCCTGCTACTACACCCGCAGCTATACGTGTTGAATCAAATGAACCTTCAATTCCTCCAGGTAATAAATAAAAAGATGCAATAGTAAAAAGACATGCCCCCATACTTACGAAGATATGTGTTCTAAGACCTGCTGGTTTTTTACTTTTTTCTCTTTCATATCCAACAATTGCTCCTAGTAGTACCGCAGATAGTATTCTAATAATAATTTCTATATCTTGAAAACTAATAGACAAACCAAGTGGTAAATCGACTACCATCAATCGTTAATTACAAAATCTATTTAAAAAAATTTTCTTATTTTTTACAGATTTCTACAAAGTTTTTAAACATTGTTTCACCATGTTCAGTGTTCTCTACTTCTGGATGAAACTGAAGGCCATAAAACGGTTTATTTTTATGTTTTATAGCTTGAACTCTGCAGTTTTGACTAGATGCAAGGAGTTTAAAACAATCAGGTATTTTTGTAACTTCATCATTATGTGATTCCCATACAACTGATTTTTTTGGAACTTTTTTAAAAAAATCATCTTCTTTTAAAATCTCAAGTTCAACTTTTCCAAACTCAGGTGTTGCTGCTGGTTTTGCATCTCCTCCAAAAAACCTTGCCATATACTGATGACCTGCACATATTCCAAGTATTGGAAAACTTGCAAATTCAAGATATTCATCAATATTTCCAAGTGTATCAGAAAGCCCAATTCTAGGCGCACCACCTGATAATAATAGCCCATCGATTTTTTCATTTGATAAATCTTTAAAAGAAGTAGTATTTGGAATGATTTTTGTTTCACAATCAAGGTACTTTAAACTCCGCCATTCTCTATGGGTCCACTGCCCTCCATTGTCAACAACATAAATTTTAACCATTTTTTATTCCCACTCAATTGTTCCAGGTGGTTTATTTGTTACATCATAAACTACTCTATTTATTTTATCTCCTAACGTATTTGTAATCATGGTTGAAATTTTATCGATTATTTCATTAGGGATATTGCTAAACGAACAAGTCATTGCATCTATACTTTTCACAGCACGCACAGCAATTATATCTCCATATACTCGTCTATCTCCATGAACGCCAACTGTTTTTGATGGAATTAAAACAGCAAAATACTGCCAGGGTTTTTCCATTAAACCTTCATCTGCTGCTTTTAATATTTCTTTTTCAACAATGTAACATGCCTCTCTAACAACTTCAGTTCTTTCAGGTGTAGCATCTCCTAGTATTCTTATTGCAAGACCTGGGCCTGGGAAGGGTTGTCTTTCAGATACAGATAAATCAAGTGCTCTAGCAACCTTTCTTACTTCATCTTTATATAAATCTCTAAGCGGTTCAAATAGTTTAAGTTTCATTTTTTCAGGTAGGCCTCCTACATTATGATGTGATTTAATCGTGTCACGCAGTTCTCCGCCTGATTCAATCCAGTCTGGTGCAATAGTTCCCTGAACTAAATAAGCAATACCTTCTTTTTCAGCAACTTTGTCAAAAATTTCAATAAATTTTTCACCAATTATTTTACGTTTTTTCTCAGGATCAGTAACACCTTTTAAAGATTCATAAAAATCATTACTTGCATCGACAAAACGATAGTTAAGATCCATTTCTTTCATAAGTTTTTTGACATTTTCTGATTCACATTTTCTCATATAACCTGTATCAACATGAACTGCAATCAAGTCTTTTCCAATCGCTTTATTTACAAGACCTGCACAAACTGTGCTGTCTACTCCACCAGAAAATGCAATTAACGCCCTACCATTAACTTCTTTTTTGATTTTTGATAAAGCATCTTCAATAAATTTATCCGCTTTAAACATCTTTTTCAACCATTTATTATCTTATCTCTTCTTTTCTGTCTATATTTTTCCATTTCATCAGATAGTTTTTTGTCTTTAACAGAAAGAATTTCAACTGCAAGAAGAGCAGCATTATCTCCTCTATCTAGTCCCACAGCACCAACAGGTATTCCCGGTGGCATCTGAACAATAGATAGTATTGAGTCAAAATTTACTTTACCAGAAACTGGTACACCAATAACTGGCTTAGTTGTATGAGATGCTATACTTCCAGGTAGTGCAGCAGATAGACCTGCTATTGCAATAAATACATCTGCATCACTTTTTTCAACGATTTTTTTAAGATAATCTGGAGTTCTATGTGCTGATGCAACTTTTATTTCAAATTCTACACTGAAATCTTTTAATATTTTTTCTGCTTTTTCACAAACCGGCATATCAGATTTGCTTCCCATTATTATCTGGACTTTCATCTTTATCAGATGTCGATATATACAAAGATTAATTAATATTTTCGACTAAGTAGGATATTTTTTTATTAGTTTTTCATCGTAAACTAATTATATGAATTATCTATGTTGCTTGCAAAATAGAGCTAGTTGTAAATGAAACTTGTAATTTGTGAAAAAAACATATCTGCTAATAGAATTGCTTACATGCTATCTGGTGGAAAAACTAAAAGAAGCCGATATGGTAAGATACCTGTGTATGAATTTGATAAAAACGGAGAAGAATGGAAAGTAATTGGTCTAAGAGGTCATATCATAAACCTTGATTTTCCAAGTAATTACAATAATTGGAATAATATTTCGCCAAAGGACCTTATCGAAATTGAACCAGTTAAAAAAGTAAGTAACAAAGGAATTGGCAATGCATTAAAAAAATTGGTAGACAAAAACCCTTTTTTAATTGTTGCAACTGATTATGATCGTGAAGGAGAATTAATTGGTGTTGAAGTACTTGATTTACTTAAAAAATATAATGAAAATCTAACTGATGTTAAAAGAGCTAAATTCAGTGCAATAACTGGTTATGAAATAAAAAAAGCATTTGAAGATTTATCTGAAGTTGATTACAATCTTTCAAGTGCCGGTGAAACAAGGCAAGTAATCGATCTTATTTGGGGTGCAGTTCTTACTCGTTTTATTTCTCTTACAGCTAAACGACTTGGCAAGGATTTTTTATCAATTGGTAGAGTTCAATCTCCTACTCTAGCAATTTTAGTAGAACGTGAAAAAGAAATACAAGATTTTGTACCTAAACCATATTGGAAAATAATTGCAGACTTAAATAAGGATGAAAAGTTCAAAGCAGAGCACATCGAAGGACAATTTTGGGATGAAAAAGAAGTTCAAGCAATATATGACAAAGTCAAAAAAAGTAAAATAGCAAAGGTTTTAAAGGTAGATAAAAAAGAAAACAAAGAGTACCCTCCATCGCCTTTTAATACAACTACTTTTCTTCAATCCGCATCATATCTTAAGATTTCAGCATCACGTGCGATGAGTATTGCTGAAGAACTCTATATGTCTGGTCTTCTATCCTATCCTCGTACAGATAATACAGTGTATCCTGGTTCACTTAACATTAAAAAAATTCTTAATAAACTTTCAAATTCAAATTTTTCAAAAGAAACAAAATTTACTTTAGAAAACAAAAGACCTTATCCTACTCGTGGTAAGAAAAAGACAACAGATCATCCACCTATTCATCCAGTGGATGTTCCTAAAAAGAAGTTTGCCTCAAAAAGTCATGAAAAAATATATGAGCTTGTTGTAAGACGTTTCCTTGCAACTCTTACAAAAGATGCAATATCAGAAACAGTTGATGCAAGTTTTGATATATCTGATGAGACTTTTATAAGTAAGGGATATCGGTTGATTGAAGCAAACTGGCGGAAAATTTATCCTTATTTTAAAGATAGAAGAAAACCAATTCCTGAAATTTCAAAAGGTGAAGAAATAGATGTTTCAAAGATAATTTTAAAAAGAGATGAAACAAAACCGCCTAGAAGGTATAATCAGGGTAGTTTAATTGCAAAGATGGAATCACTTTCTCTAGGTACTAAATCAACCAGACATGAAATAATAAACAAACTTCGGTACAGAAGATATCTCACTCTTTCTCCTTTTGCACCTACTCCTCTGGGTATAGCTGTTATTGATGCTCTATCTGATTTTGAGGTAGTTAAACCACGAATGACTGCAACTTTAGAAGAAGATATGGATAAGATTTCAGAGGGTAAAAAAACACTTGGTGAAACTGTAAAAGAATCCAGAGAGATGCTTACAAAAGTAGTAGTTGATCTAGAAAAGGAAAAAGAAAAAATCCGTTCAAACATCCAGGATGCACACAAAGAACAAAGCACCATTGGAAAATGTTCTAAATGTGGGAAGGAGTTAGTGATAAGACGTTCAAGGCGGGGAAAACGCTTCGTTGGGTGTTCTGGTTATCCTGACTGTAAAAATACTTATTCTCTCCCTCAAAAAGGAAAAGTTGTTTCTACTGATAAGAAATGTGAGAAATGCGGGTCTCCCATTGTAAAAATTATTAATAAAGGAAGACGGCCGTGGGTCATATGCCTAAATATGGACTGCAAAAAGTAAAAAATGCTTGTTATTGTTGGCACTTGTACAATAAACTATTTATAGTAAGTTAAATTAATATATTTTTAAAATAAAAAAGGTGCAATATTATGAAAAAGCAATATTTCAAAAAAACAGTTCTTGTCTTTTTGCTGGTAACAATACTATTATCTGCTTCATTTACGGCAGTTGGGGTTTCATACGAAAAAACAACAGGAACTCCTAAAACAACTAAAGGTTTTTTAACTAAAAGCAGAAAAGTAGGTGATTTAAAATTAATTAATTTAAAATCAAATATTGAATCGGCTACTGGCTCTGAAGATATTTACCAGATTTCAGATGACTCTGGTGATGAATATAATATTGAGATGGTTAGTTATCAGGATAAAAAACTTTTATCATATGAACATATTGAAGATGAAAAAACAGATATAAGATATCGTTATAGTTCAAACTATGAGCATGTTTGGTCTGAATCAAATATTGTTTCCTTTGAAAATAATCTTTTTTCACCTTGTTTAACATTAGCATCTGATGGAAATCATGCTTTTGGTGCTTTTTTATCTGATGCTAACGAGTCTACCTTAATTTATGAAATTGAGTTTACTACTTTAGGTTCACCAGGTGATACGATAACATCTGATACACCATGGTCTGAAAATGATTTTTATGATTTTAAATCGGCTGATATTATCAGATATGATGATGTTACCTATGAAAACGAAAACATGCTAAATGTTCCTTATATTGTATCAATAATTGGTAGTACATATTTTGATGGAGCAGACTGTGAAAATTCTCCAATGTTCTTTTTCAGATCCCCTGAAGATCCTGATTCATTTACTCTAGCCTGGGATCCAAACATAAATGATTGTTCTAATCTTCAAATAGATAGAAGCGATCTTAATAATCTAACCTATGGTGTTTGTGAAATAGAAAATGGTACAAATACAGATTTATTATTTTTTGATGATAATCCTATAATTAGCGGGGGTGCATGGGAAAAAGAAGGATCAACACTTTCAAGTCAAATAATTACTAGTGATGGCAATCTATTAAACCCAAAAATTTCAGTTGAAGAAAATAATGTTTTTATCATTGCAGAAACAGATGTAAATGGTAAAGATGAATTAGTTTTATTCAATTCATTTGATCTAGGTGAAAATTGGGAGGATCCAGTTTATATAGATTCTAATATAAAACCAAATTCAGATTTTTCATATTCAAAAGAAAACTTGCAGGTAGATTTCTTTGATAATTCATTTGATATCGATGGCAGCATCCAAGCATGGTCTTGGGATTTTGGAGATGGAAATGAATCATATATAAAAAATCCTAGCTATACCTATGAGTCACCTGGTACCTATAGTGTTGAGTTAACTGTTATTGATAATGATAATGAAATTGATATATTTACTAAAGAAATTATGTTAACTGAGACTAAACCTTTGCCGGATTTTTCAGTAGATCCAAACAATCCAGATAGAGATGAAAATGTAACTTTCAATAGCACTGTTGACACTTTTGAAAATAGAGAAATTGTCAATTATACATGGGTTTTAGGTGAAGACATCGGTCCATTCTATTCACAAAATATAACATATAACTTCCAAGAGAATGGAACATATCTTGTTAACCTGACAGTTGAGGATAATGAATCTGAAATAGGATACGTTGAAAAAGATATAACTATCGGATTAGCTGCAGATTTTTCTTTTACTGATAAGATATTTGAACCCGGTGAAACTGTTGATTTTGTTGATTTATCTAATGTGCCAAATGGACAAACTATTGTAAATTCCACTTGGAATTTCGGTGATGGAGAAACATCAGATAAAGTAGATCCATCTCACATCTATTTAGAATCTGGATTTTATACTGTAGAATTTACTATTGAAAATAACGTTGGTTTAACTAGTACTGTTTCAAAGATGTTAAAAGTTAGAACAGATGATTATGGCCCTAATTATCCTGATTTAATCATTGAAAACGATGAAATCTTTGTAACTTATATGAGCGGTAACAATCTATTTCTGATCGGTAGTGAAGATACCGGTGAAACCTGGTCACATCCTGAGATGATAAATGATATTATGTTTTCTGTAAGTGAAGGATACAAAAATACCGGTATAATTGGTGAAGAAAAAATTGTTTTCTCAGATTTTAGAGAGGAAAAAACAAATATTTATTTCTATGATACATATGAACTTACTTTTGATTTAAATATTTTAAATGTAAATTTAACATCTACTAGAAAATATGTAAAAACAAATAATTATCTGACCATATCTGTTAGAAACGATGGTGACGTACCAACTTATGAAAACATAGAGTTTGAAGTATCATATAAATCTGAGGATGAAAATAGAACCGTTTTTGATTATCCTTATGTAATAGTTGCACAAATAAATCCAGGTGAAACCTATAATTTAACCCGTCCATTGTTTAAGTTTGCATGGCCTGAATATTTTAACTCAATGATCGATCTAGTAGATATCGAAAATATAAAAGTCGAAGCAAAAATTGGTGGAGACATTGAAGATTCAGATCCTAGCAACAATGTTTTTATCTATGAAAAAGAGGATCTTTACCAAGAGATATTCCCAATTTTAGGAAAACGCACTATGTTAGTAGGTATGCTCCGGTTCATAGGTAAATTAAGAGATTTTGGAAACTAAACTATACTTTTTTTATTATTCCTTTCTCTGTTATATATCCTTTAACATATTTCTTTGGTGTTACATCAAAAGCTGGATTACATACTTTTGTATAATCTGGATAAATTTTATGGTTATTGATAGTGGAGAGTTCTTCAGCACCTCTTTCTTCTATTGTTATTTCATCTCCTGATCTAATTGTTTTATCAAATGTACTTGCAGGTGCTGCAACATAAAAAGGAATATTGTTTTCATAAGCAACAACCGCTTTTTCATAAGTTCCAATTTTATTTGCAAAATCGCCATTTGATGCAATTCTATCAGCACCAGTAATTACCATATCAATTTTTCTTTTCTTCATAAAGTGTCCAGCAGCATTATCAGCTATTACTGCGTGTTTTATTCCTTCCTGCTCGAGTTCCCAATCTGTAAGTAAACCCTGGCAGCGAGGTCTAGTTTCATCAGCATATACAAAAAACTTTTTTCCTTTTCTATGTGCTATATAAAAAGGTGCAAGGGCAGTTCCAAAGTCCCCCGTTGCTAGAGCTCCAGCATTGCAGTGTGTAAGTATATTCATATTTTCTTTAATTAGAGGTTCACCGTATTCGCCTATTTTTTTACACATAGAAACAATACTATCATAGTATTCATCAGCAGCTTTCTTTTCATTTTCACCATTATTGATTTTATCAAGCATGTAATCTATTGCATAGAATAGATCGTATGCTGTAGGACGTGTTTTTCTAAGTGTTTCTGCAGTTTTCTCTGGATTTTTTCTTCCAAGAACCATCCCATATGCTGCAGCAGCTCCAATTGCTGGTGCACCTCGAACTACCATCTCTTTAATTGCAAAAGCACAATCTTTAACTGTCTTTGCATTAAAATATTCTAGTTTGTATGGTAGTTTTCTTTGATCAATAAAAATAATTTTATCTTCTTCAAACCAAAAAGCTCTTTTGTCTTCTCCATTTACTTTCATAATCTATCCCTCTAAATATTTTTTTGTAATATTCAAAATTTCTTCATTGTTTTTTGAAACAATCAATAAACCATTATTTTTTATTCCGATTATTTTGTTTTCTCTTAGGTTTTTTAGTACCTTTTTTATAAAATCGATGCTGTTTATTGGTAGTTTATCATCTAAAATTGGTATTTTATTTTTTATTTTTTCAATTATATCTGTATCATTTATTTGGACAATTATCTTTATTTCTTCTCTAGCATGATGTATCATAAAATGTAGTGCTGCCTCGTCTTTTGGGTCAGCTTGACCTATCAATAAAAGATTGTTTTTTATAGGGTCATAATCAACGATTTCAATTAGTTCTTCTCTTTTTATTTTTAGAAAGTTGTGTATAAAGCTATTTATCAAAACTCGTTTTCCATATTTTAGGCTTATTGTTGCATCTTTTTTTTCTTTGAGTATATTTTTTCCCCTCAAGTGTTTTGCTATCTTCATTAAATCAGAAACAAGAGGTGAGTTTGTTTCCTCTTTTGAGGTATAAAATACTTGTATAGGTAAAGTTTTAATTTTTTTCTCATTCATCAAGATTTGTAAAAAGCAGTACCCTTTTTAATTTTCTTATCTGAAATTCAGAATATAGTTTCTTATATGGATTGACTGTAGATACATGACTGCTGGTTCGTTTTGCAATTTTACTGTCTATGCCTTGTTTTTTCTGCCACTTATTTTCGATATATGTTATTACTTAAAAATTATTAGCTATTTTTATGTATACCCGCTATATATATCCTGTAGATAATATTTATATCCTCATATTCTATCATATTATTTTACATGCGGGGAAGGCAAAAGAAAAAATTTCTTAGAAATAAAGAAATGGAAAAAACAAAGAGGACCTTGATTTGGTTTTGGATAGTAAGCCTTTTTCTTTCACCAATTATAGGCTTATTTAGTATCTTGTTTTTGTCTTATATTGAAATTGTTAATCAAATTGATTGGAATAAAAGTTTTTTAGGATATTAATTTCTGATTTTATTTTTATAATGTTTTACAGCTGATTCTCCTGCCTTTTTGAATTCTTTAGAAACACCACCCACACCTAATTTTATCCCACCAAAAATCCTTGATACAACTAGGCAATGATGATTTAGACCATGTTTTTTTAAGATTTCAAGGAGTATTTTACCTGGATGACCTACTTCTCCATCGTCTTTATATGTTTCAATAAATTCTTCATTTAGTTTATAGGTCAAAGAGTAGCAGTGATGATTTGCCTTTTTGTATTTTTTTCTATGAAATTTCAATATCTCATTTATGTCTTCTTTTTTACTTAACTCATATAGATATGCATAAAATCGAGATTTTTTTTCGACTGTTTTTACTGCTGACAAGTTCTTCATTTTTTCAAAGCCATATATTTGAAAGACGCCGAGGAGGAGATTTGAACTCCTGAGAGACCGAAGTCTCACGAGATTTCCAGTCTCGCGCCGTACCAGGCTGGGCCACCTCGGCAAAAAAGTATTCAAGGGTAAATATAAACCTATATTAAGGTTTTTTCCAAATAGAGGGATAGGTTCCTTCTTTCATAATCACTTTTTCAAGGTTTACACATTCGCCTTTTTGTTTTTGTACAATGTCTACAGTAGACATCTCCATTTTTCCAACAGCTACCGCTTCACCTTTTAGTGTTTTAATTAAAACAAGATCATTTTTCTTTAAATCAGTATCCATTTCAGCTATACCTGGTTTCATCAAATTTGCACCATGACATAATGCATCAACTGCACTGTCTGAAATAATTATCTTTGGTAAATAATTAAGCAGTTCTTCAACTGGCTTTAAAATCTTTTTCAAGTATCTTTCATCTTTATCTTCTTTATAAAAAACAACAGCATCTTTTAAATCTTGAAGATAACAAATGTCTTTTTCATAAATATTTCCGACTCTACTGCGCCTGAGAGCTGCAAGATGAGCGCCAGTTTTTAGTTTTTTTCCGATATCTACAACAAGCGTTCTAACATATGTTCCAGATTCACATCCTACTTGTAGAAGTACATCTCTGTTTATTATATCTAAAATATTTAGATAATAAATAGTACGTTTTCGTTTTCTTCTTCTAACAGCTGATCTTACAGGTGGAAGTTGATTTATTTTACCTATAAAACTTTTACAGACCTCTTTTATATTTTCTTTTGAAACATCTTTATGTAGTTTCATTAGAGAAATATATTCTTTACCAGCGGGAAGTAAATACTGAAGTAGTTTTGTAGAACCGCCCACACCAACAGGTAACACACCTGTAGCATTTGGGTCAAGGGTTCCACTGTGCCCTACTTTTTTTGTTTCAAGTATCTTTTTAATCCATGCATCAACTTGATGAGATGTTGGTCCCTTTGGTTTGTCAATATTTAAAAATGAATATTCAAGTAATTCATCAACTGTTCTATCCTTTGGTTTTTTTCCAAATTTAGGATCCGTTTTATTTTTTTTTAAAACAATTCTTGTACGTTTTTTGTCAAAAGGAAGTAGGTTTTCTTTCATTTTTTCACAATCAAATCAACGATTTCTTCAGGGTTTTTTTCTTTTGTGTCAATTACAATATCATAGATTGATGTATTATCTAGATCTATTCCATAGTAATTTTTATATCTTGTTTTTTCACTTTTCTCACGTTTGAGCATCTCTTTTTTTCTTTTTTCAAAAGAACCATCTTCTCTTTTTATAATTCTTTTTGTCCTTATGTCAATTCCAGCATCTAAAAAAACCTTTATCGCATCAATATTATTCTTAAAAGCAAGCCATCCTGATAGTCTTCCCTCTAGAATTATATCATCTTTTGATTTTAATATTTCAACTTGTTTTTCATCAAGTTTTCTGTCAATATTACTATTTTCTTCGCAGTATTTTCCAAATTCTTCCAGAGTCATTTTATGTTCTTTTGCAAGCTTTCTAAAAATTTCCCCGGAATAAATGTACTCAAAACCAAGTCTTTCTTTTAGTTTTTTAGCAACTGTTGATTTACCGCTACCAGGAGTCCCACTAATTGTTATTATCATATATAAACCATAGAAGTTCTAGATTTATTATTTTCCAATACTGCCAGGTATTATGCTTTTTTTAATGTTTTTCCACTGATCACTCCAGCTGATATATTTAAATCCCTGTCTTATTACTTGTCCTACTACCATTGAAAAAACTAGGTATATCCATAACCAAGCCTGCATTAGAAATGGCTTGTAAAAAAGCGATACGTTTTCAGCCCATGGAACTGTGAAATAATAATGTGGAAGACCTGCAAGAAACGATCTAAGCCATATAAAAATCGGCCATATGAAAATAATCAAAAAGATCATTGGTTTCATAGTTCCACCAGATGCTTCAGTTTGTTTTTTCATTATTTCAGGTTGCATTTTCATTAGTTTATTTACTTTATTTGTGTTTCCTTCTTTTCTTGCTTTGTTTATTTCTTTTTGAAATGCTTTTGTTGCTTCCTGGGATTTCCCCATCTCTATCCAGTCAGTGAAAAAGTTTGTAAGTGATGATGATAGTGTTACAACAATTAATCCTGCTAAAAACAAGGTTAATATTGGGTAGTTTCCACCAAAACCAATAATTGGTTCCAGGCCTGCTCCAACAATTACACCTAAATAATTAGCTAGACCCGTTGTTGTAAAAATAAGCATTACAAGTATAAATAACATCATATATAGGAAGATATTTCCTTGTGCATTTGTATCAGTTTTTCTAAACATTTCATTCATCCTTTTTCATTTCTAAATAAAGTGGTACTATATTTATTTTAATACAGGTTTTGCTTGTTTTACTGCATTATCAAGTTTGTTATCATGATTGAATACAATTTTTACTGTTGCACCAGATATTGCACTATAAGACATTGCAGCACAACGATTCATCATTTGATGTTCCTTTATTTCTTCAACTGTATCTGGATCTCTATTTCTAGTGGTATCTTTTTTTCTCCTGTTGAATATTTCTTTTGGGTCTGCTTCAACAAGCACTATCGATTGTGGTTTAAGTTTTGTTATAACCCACTCAGGAAGACCAGGCATATAACCTTGTGGTGTTTTTATTGTGCAATGTGTGTCTAGTATCACATTTTTCATAGATTGGACTTTTTTTGCCGATAAAACTTGCAGTTCTCTTTGCTCTTTAAGTGTTAGCTTTCTCATATCGTCTCTATTTTTAACATAACCTAATTCTTTTGCAATCTTGACCATAACTGTTCCAAAAGTTACAAACGCTATGTCAAGACCCTCAGCTGCTTTTTTCATAACAGTTGTTTTTCCAACACCAGGAATGCCTGTAACAACTATTACTCCCAAAATTTACCACCTATCTATTCGTTTCCAAAGAAACCACGGAGTACTGGATGCATTTCCATAGCTTGTTCTTTAGCAATATCTTCATAGAGCCTAATCAAAATACCAACAGTCAGAAGTAGGCCTGTACCGCTTGCATTACCAACTGTTCCTATCATATCTGCAAAACCCGCAAGAGCACCTACTGTAAACCCTCCAATAACTGTTACAACTGGTATGTATCTCTCAAGGACTTTTTTTAAAACCCGGGGATCGCGTCTAAAACCAGGTATCTGCATACCGCTGCTTTGGATTTGTCTTGCAACATCACGGGGGCCCATATTTGTTGTTTCGATCCAGAATTTAGCAAAAAGAATTGAACCAATTATTAGGATTGACATATAAATTATAACTTTTAGCGAGTACTGAAGGGCATTATGCATACCATCTCCACCAGAAAGTATAGGAATAAGCCAATTGTTTATACCGCCCGGACTTGACAGGTACCATGCTCCACCGCCTATAGCCTGGGTGCTACCTCCTGCTTGGAGGTTATATGCTCCTAGCCACCATTGATGACCTAGAAGAGGTATATTTGACTGCCATAGAAGCATTGCAAACATGTTTATATTTGCTAAGAGTGCCGACATTAAAATAACAGGTATGTTTGATGCATAAATCAATCGTATTGGATATCTTCCTCTTGCACCTCTCACCTTTCCATGAGCAAGTGGAAGTTCTATTCTGCTTGATTCAGCATATACAACAATTAAAAACACAATAACAGTGCCAATTAGTGGCACGATTGCATTTGTATAGCCTCTTCCTCCTAAAAATATCTGTTGATAACCACCATTAACAATCTGACCTAAATTATATTCAGTACCAAGATAAAGTGTACCTGGAATTACACCTGCTGGTGGATTAGCTGTACTCAACGCTTGAGAGGGGTCTACTGCAGGAAGCCAGTTAAATAGACCAGTAAAAATTGCTTGTGATACACCTGCTGCAATAAAAAGAGATATACCTGAACCAATACCCCATTTGGAAATCAGTTCATCCATGAAAAATACAAGCAAGGCACCAACTACAAGCTGCATTATAATTATAGTATCTGCCATACCTGTACCAACCATCCCAACAAAAGCCTCACTAGGTTGCAGATAACCAAATATCTGAGGAATAGCCTCAATAAATATCATTACAATAACAAGGACTTTTTGTGTTCCCTGATAGATTGCTTTATCTTCTTTTTTCTGAAGATCAAGATTAATTATTTTAGCACCAACAAAAAGCTGCAATATAATTGATGCAGTAACAATAGGTCCAATACCAAGATGCATAATTGAACCAGATGCACCAGCCATAATGAACCGGTATTGTGCAAAAAGATCAATTACATCTGATTTAAGACCGTAAATCATTACATTTGTAAGAATAAAGTAAAGAACAAGGCAAAACAGAGTCCAGAGTATCTTTGTTCTAAAAGTAACATGTCCTTCTGGTTTAGTTATTGCAGGCCATCTCTCAATAAGTGGTTTAAGTTTATACAACCTGCTCTTTTTTTCCTCTGCCATTTCAAACCCTAAATGTATTTCTTTTTATTACTGTTTTTCTTCTTTTTGAGGTTCTTTATCTGGTAGAATAACCTCGCCACCTTTCTCTTCAATTTTTTCAATAGCTTTCTTAGAAGCATTGTTAACTTTAACTTTAAGTTTACTATTTATCTCACCAGAGCCAAGAAGCTTGTCAATTCCCTCCTTAGATAGATCAACTGTTTTTTTACCGCTGTAGCGTTCTTCAAGTTCATTGACGTTTATGGTTTTCACATCTTTTGCTGTGCTCTGAGGTCTTTTAAATCCGTGTCTTCCAAAATGATTAGGCATGTTTTTTTTCATATACATGTATCTATGCTTCAATAGGCCGGCGTTTCCGCGTCCACCTTTTAACCCAGCACCTCGGCCAGCTTTTTTACCTCGGCCGTGGGTCATTGATCCTCTGAATTTTTTGGTCT
>CAZKQS010000011.1:0-1849 GCA_964554985.1 uncultured Thermoplasmatales archaeon
AGTATAATAAATATGCAAAAAAATGCACCTGTCTTAATCAATTTTTAGAAGAACAAGAAGAAGAGTTTAGTGGAGGAGGTGGCGGAGGTAGTAGTTCGGGTTCCCCCCCTCCAAGATATACTTCTGAAATTTTAGGTAAGAGTTTCAGTTCTAAGTCAGAATTGTTGAGGGCTGAAATGGAATATACTAATAAACTAAGAGAACAAAGAGAAGCAAGAGGAGAAGCCGAAAGAAAAAAGCGAGAGCAAATCCAATCCGGAACTGTGGCTGGACAACTCTCTGGAGATTCTTCTGAAAAATTTGTTGAGGGGGGATTGGTGGAGATGCAACCAGAACAGTATAAATATGGACCCGTGTTTGATGTCGCCACTCCAAGAGGAGAAGATAAATATTATCGGCAGAGTATATGGGATAGTGCCAAGCAGGCTGGAAGAAACTTGCTTGGAGATTTGTCTCCTTTTTCTGGTGGAGGTATGAGCATCCGCCCATTCTCCGAATATTCTGAACCTTTTAAATATTCAGAGGATGTCAAAAAAGATGTCGTTGCTTTTAGTTCTCCTGTCTTCGGAACAACAATGACAGATCCCTCTACTGGAAAGGACATAACTATGCAGGACACAACCTTTGGAGATATACAAAGAGACATCGAATTTGAAAGATCCACATCTATTGGAGGAAAACGATTTGAACTTCAATCTTCTGTTCAGTCAGACGCTGAATCAATCAAATCAGACATCAACAGAGGAGATATAACTTTTGAAGAGGGACAGAAAAAGCTCGGCAAAATCCAATCAGACGCAACAAAGGAATTTAACCAATTCCAAAATAAAGTTTATGAAGACTCTCCAGATGTTCCGGGAGTTTATGAGAGAACGGGTTCGGTAAGGAAGAAGGTAGAACTTTTCCCAGATGTTGTTGTTGGAGCAGTCTCTGGTGGAGTGGGGCTTGTCAACCCATTGGCTGGAGCAGGAATAGCAACGGGTTATTTTGCTGGAAAAGGAGTTGTGGAAGGAACGGCAACACCTACAAGAAGCGAGTTGCTTCTGGAGGGAGGCCTCTTTGGTGGAGCCGAGATAAAAGGAAAAAACATAGTAGCAAAAGAAAATCCCCTCGACATAAAATATAAATCACTAAGAAAGAGTGCTGGAATAAATCTTGGTTTTGCAGCAACATCTGGGTTTGGTATGGTCGGTGCTGCAAAAAAAGCCACATTTGTAGGAGAACTGGAAGAACTATCAAACCAACCAGTGAAAACCAGTGTCCTTACATTTCAGGGGGATAGGTCTGGAGTTAGTTTTTTTAAAGGACATCAAGAATTCGGAGAACTGAGAAGAGATTTTGAGCTTTTCGGAAGATTTGAATCAGTAGGAGGACAAGAGACAATTGTTCCTTCGGGAATAGGAACATCAACAACTGTTGGAAGGTTTTCCTTTTTGGGGAAGAAGAACCCCACATATTATGCAGGAGGAGAAATCTTCGAGTTTGGTTCAAAATCTATATCTATTGGACCAACAACAGATAAAGTAATAGCAACCACGTCCAAAGATGTTGTTGTCCCAAAAGCGAGTTTTGGAGGTTTTTTCGACGATTTCTCTGCAGCAACAGGAAGAAGATTAGGTAAGGTTAAGTACGGAGGGAAACCAACAATTGACTATCAACTAACCTTTTCAAAAAACATTGGTGAGGATTGGGGAGGAAATCAATATTATAAGTTCTTTGGGGGCAGTCTTGAAGGAGATGTGTTCACTCTTAAATCTTTTGGTCTCCAAGAGGTGGTTCAAAAACCCTCTGGCGAAGGGATAAATTTTATTAGAGGGAAAAAAACTTCTTCTGGTTCAGGAACATATTC
>CAZKQS010000011.1:1949-16597 GCA_964554985.1 uncultured Thermoplasmatales archaeon
TTCTTTTGGTTCAGGAAGTGGAGCAGGTTCTGGTTCAAGAACATATTCTTCTTTTGGTTCAGGAAGTGGAGCAGGTTCTGGTTCAAGAACATATTCTTCTTTTAGTTCAGGAAGTGGAGCAGGTTCTGGTTCTATGGGGAAGAAGACTTATGCTTCCCAAGTGCTACCTGCCTCCTCAAGATTAGTTAGACCAATATCGACGACATTTTTTACAACAAGACCCACGCAAAGATCTGGATCAAAAACTGCTCCTCTGATTAATCCAAAATCTATCGCCAGAACCAAATTAGTTCAGCCACAATCTCCGAAGATGGGTTTGGGACTAAGGTCAAGATTAATATCAAAAACCACTTCAATCAAAAAACCAAGAACACCGTCCAACTTAATTGGGATTTCTCCTACAATTTTTTCAGGAGGAGGTTTTGGAGGGGAGTTGGGTATTGGAGGATTTTATGTTCCACCATTTAAACCCCAACTAAAATCTTCTACTGGAAAGAAAGCTCAAAGAGCAAAACAACCAACTCAATACCAAACCTCTCTAACGGGTTCTGTTTTTAAGATAAAAGGAAGACCTTCTAAACTTCTTGGAGGTTACAGTCCTTTCAGGATTAGGGGAAAATAATAAATGTATTTAAATGACCGTGTTTATTTGTTTGTATGGGATGGTTGAATAGAGTCGGCTCAAAACTAAGAGAAAAATACGAGGACCAAAAAGTAATCTCTCGACAAAGGAGAGCTGCCCAAAAAATTATTGAAACCAAAGCAAGAGCTGCAGGATTACAAGAAAAAGAAAAACAATCCATAAGATATGCTCGAGCTATGGAGAAGGCAAAGGTCGATGCAATGATTAAAAAGAAGAAAGCATCGTTGAAGAACCAGTTCTCAGTTGCGGGAAGAACAGGCGGAAAAAACCCAGGACTCTTTGACATTATGGGTGTAGGTGGAAACTACCAAAACCAAAAACCAAAACAAAAGACCAAGGAGAGAATCGTCCCCATCAAAAAAGGAAAGAAGATTGTTGGTTATAGGAAAATAAGGCAGAAGGTCAGGACAAAAGTGCCTCAACCTCCTCAAAGGTTTGATGTAGTAGGATTCTAAAAAGCTGGTTGCTAAACTATACTTGTTTTTAAAGGGCGTTGATTTGTATTTTTCATGAACGAAGAATATTATCCTCCACAAGGTATGGGAGAACACATGCCCCAATACCCTGTTAGTAGTGATGAATTATATGCAGCTCAAATTAATGAAGACAAGATAAAAAACATCATCTCTCAAATTTCTCCTTCGAATCAGGTCGAGGATATTGAGATGAGAATAAGGGGATACAAAAAGAATTTTGAAACTGGGGAATGGGAACTAATCCACAAAAGAAACGAAACAATATCTGATTTATTAATCTCGAGGTATGTTGCTTTCCTTGGTTCAATAATGAACCTCAACACAACCCTCGGAAATCTTTCTCCTGCACAGGTAACTTCTATAATGAAGCAGACAATACAATGGGTGGTGGATGATATTGATAATCATGCAGAAGAATATGGAATAGGTCAGGACTTCTCTGAAAGAACAAGGGTTTGTGATATTATCTTGAACTCCACCTTCTTCTGTTTAAACAGGAGCCTGAATGGAATAGAAGCAAGAAGGTTCTGGTCCTCATTAAGTTTGAGTGAAAGCTCGAGCATGAACCCGAATAACAATCCTAAATCTGAGTGGTGGAAGTTCTGGAAAAAATGAAGTTTTGTTCAAGATGTAAAATGGCTCTTGACACTGCACAAGAGAGGCATGTGATTGTAGAAGGCAAAGAAGGAAAAAAATCATTATCCAAACTTTACTTTCATAAGGAATGTTGGAGAGAAATAATGGTGGCTAAAAACCAAGTTTCAGCATCTCTAAAAAAAGCAAATAGATTCCTTGATTTTGTTGGGAAGAAGATTGGTTATGAAAGGGAGGTAAAGATTTAATGGCTACTGGCGAAGATTTTATTAGTCGGATCATGCCCTCTTTTGGTGGTGGTGGATTTATAGATTTAGTAATATCAATGGTTGTGGGTGCTGTGGGGCTTGGAATAGTAGCTGCTCTTGCTTTCTGGTTCTTCAAACACCGGAAAAAGTGGAATATGAAAGTAGAGTTCAGGTTGCCAAGAAACATTCAAAGAGCAGAAGACGAAGAAGGAAACGAAATAGTCAAGGGGGTTATAAGAAGAGAATGGGGTAAAGGATATTATAATGCAAAACAAGGAGTTGTTTATGTGAAAAGACCAAAACTCAAACCAGTTCCTATGAAACCATTTAATGTGAAAGAGTTCTTAGACGACAGCAAAATCTTGACAGTGATTCAGGTTGGAGCAGAGGACTACCGACCCGTTTTAGAAGATAGTTATCTTGAAGTAGAAGATTATGATACAGGAGAATCAGCGGCCCTCTTAAAGGCAAAGATAGATACTTCTGAATCTAAGGCATGGAGAAGTTCCTATGAGAGGGAAAGAAATGCAACATATACTATTGGGGGGTGGTTAAAAGAACATGGACAGCTCTTAGGATTTGGTTTCATTCTTTTTACGATCTTCGTGGGTTTTGCGATAGTTTATTCGAAGATAGCATAAATAAATGTATTTAAAACAGAGAGGGCTTAATTTGCTATGAAAACAGAAACAATATTGCTGTTGATCTTGTGTTGCTCGTTTGTGTCGGCAATCCCTTCAGACTCAGAGGACTTGATCTCATTTAATTATCCAACAAACTACTCAACAATTCCAACAGTAAATAACTCAGACTACTTAGACGGATATGATTCTGATAATTTTTTATTTAAAGATGGTTCAAATGCAGACGGAAATGTTAATATAAATGGTTATCAGTTCTGGGCAGGAGCAGGATATTTTAATTCTATACACCCAACACAAGTTTATTTAGACGACAATGAATATTTAAGATTAGGAAGTGGAGACAGAAGTATATTAGGATACAGCTCAGCAGAAGGAAGATTAAAATTAGACAGAATTTTCGGAGGGATAGAGTTATGGACAGATTATAATTTAAATTTAAGCAACAACATAAGTGCGAATTACTTCAAAGGAGATGGCTCCTTATTAACAGGAATAGCAACAGGAAATCCTTTTGACCAAGAGCTAAACACAACAGAGAATGTGGGTTTTAATCAAGTAGAAGTTAATGAAATTATAAACTTATCAGGAAACTTGGGTGATACTGAACAAGGATACTTTATTCTTCAAGGTGTGAAGGCAGGAGCACCACCTTTCTTTATACCATCAGCCATCCCTAATTTTATTTTTGCTGATGATGATTATAGGATAAGTTTTTCGGATACAGCACCAACATCAACAACAGAAAACTCTGAATTTTTTATTGAAACAGATACAGGAATGATTGAAGCAACAGGAGTTTATACAGGAGATGTTGATATAAGCGACACCACCAAAATAGAATTTATTAATTGGTTAGTTGGAGCAAACAATTATCCAGCATTAAATCCAACAGCAGACTTAGGGAGATATTTGTTTATGAACACATCTATCTATATGATGGGAGAAACAAACACGGCACCTGTTTATCACTATTTTGCTAATCAAGATTTATCAGAATTTGCTTATTATATTTACGAACCTTCATCAGACAATATGACAATGAGGAGTGCGGATGGCGGATTTATTATGGAAAACACTCCTGTTTATATTAGTGAAAACGAAAAACTATACTTTGGCGACAAAGAGATGTTTAGTGATGGAACAGATTTAATAATAAACACGACAGATGGAGTTCTAAGAGTTTATAATGATACAGGATACACAGATGTCCATGCTCATGACTTTGTTACACACAGTCCTTCTTTTAGTTCTTCGCAAGACCAAATCTATGACAAGTTACAAGAACAAGTTTTAGTTGATGGAAAGGTTATATTGATGAGTGATGAAGTAAAAGAGATGGCTGTGGCAGATCATAACAAACCAATTTTAGGAGAGAGTTGTTTTATTAATCCTTTTGAGGAAAGAGAGTGTTCAGAAATTATTATAGGGTATGGAACAAAGATAGAGAATGGTTCAAGTATTCCAACAATAGCAGAACAGAACAGAATTTTAATAGCAGAACAGAAGAAACTTATTGAGAATTTAACTAAAAGAATTGAGGTATTAGAGAAAAAATGAATGGAGAAGAAAGAGTAAAATGTGAGGTTTATTCTCGTGTTTGTGGTTATCTAAGACCCATCGAACAATGGAATGATGGAAAGCAATCAGAATTTGAAGATAGGGAGGAGTTTAAGGTATGAAAAAGATATATTTCCTCCTGATGTTTCTGTTGATGTTCTCGTTTGTGTCAGCCTATAAGGCTCATGAACAAAACACTGGATTAGATGTGGTGTTTGATGAACCCAATGCCACCTCTTGCAACATCACATATATTGAGTTCCCCAATAATACAAAGTCGGATATAAATCAGCTGATGACAAAGAACTTCAACACATTCAATTATACTTTCACTTCGGGAAACTTCTCAGACACGGGAGATGTTTGTGTTGGTGTTGTTTGTTATGATGCTGATGCGACTCCAGAATATGCACAAGGAACTTTCTGTAGAACTGTAACTCCTTCTGGATCAGATGAGATTGGGGCTGGTTCTGGAATGACTTTAATAGGAAGTTTATTTGTTATCTTACTAATCGCTGGGTTCTTTTTCTTCCTCAGTATGAGATTGAACAATAGTTTTGGTAAATTTTCTTTTCTATTGCTTTCTTCCATAATGCTTGTTATTGCGGTCTTTTATTCAATGGTGGCCGTCCAACAAAATCTGGGAGGGTTCGAAAACATCATCTCAGGATATGAAACCTTTTTCTTTGTGCTAAAAATCTTTGTTGGAGTATCCTTGACAGCTTTCTTGATTCTTGCTTTGTTGATGGCCATAAGGTTTTACAAATGGAAGAGGGGCTGGATAGATTAAATAAATGTATTTAAACAAGTTTATCCATTATTTTTTTATGAGAAAAATAAAAATTGGGTTTTTATTTGCTCTAATCTTTATGATTAGTTTTGTTAGTTCTACAACAACCCAGCCCTTTCTTCATACAGATTTAAACACAGAAAATGTTTCTAATGGAAACTCTTATCTTCATCTAAATGTTACAACAGAAAACTTCTGGAACAATTTGAAACTTTATCTACCCTTTGATGTAGATAATAAATCCGAAACGGGAACGACAGCACATGATTTATCTAATCAAGGTCTCGATGGAACTCTACAAAATGAAGCATACATAAATGATACAGATTGTTTTTCTGGTTCTTGTTCTTTTCACGATGGAGAGTCGGATTATGCAGAAGCGGACAGGATTGATTTTCCTTCGAATAGTATTCTCTCAGCAAACCACACTGTGATGATGTGGATTAAACCAACAAATCTTGACGCAAACGCTGGCCTGCTTGACTTTGACACGGGCTATTCTTATGTGAGATTGTTCTCAGATGGTGATATGTATTTAATTTTTTATAATACTACTTCCTCTTATGCTTCCTGTCGTTCTTCAACCCCAATCGCCGTTGGAGAGTGGAGTCATATCGCATATACTACTTGGTTCAATGGAACGCATCTCGTTCAGGACATTTTTGTCAATGGAACCTCTACGGGGGCGGGAGATTGCTCTCAAATTTCAACAGATGGGGTGTGGCAGTTTGACGGGCTGGATTATTTTGGAAGGGCTGGAGCAACTACAGAAGCATTTAATGGTTCAATAGACGAGTTTATGGTATTTAATACAGATTTATCAGAAGCAAACATTTCTTCTATTTATCAGAACTCTTCAGAAAGATTCTACAAATCTGGTTCGGCCAATTTACCTACGACAAATACATGCCAAATAGATGTGGGAACGACATGGGCTAATTTAACCGTAAACTTCTCTTCTTTTGAAGGTTCTGTTGTGAATGGTTCCATTGGATATTATAATGGTTCTTGGGGATGGACTGCACCAAAGAACCTGACTTCTGGTGTAGGGGAGGGCTTTATAATTCCTGCAAACGCTGAAAACATTACATTTAATCTGTCTCTTTATACAGATTCCAATGGTTTCTTTACCCCGCTCATTGTTGAAGGAATCTCTTTGACATTTGAAGAATATCTTAATCCCTCCCAAGTAGAAGACATCTGTGATGAAGGAACTCTATCTCTGTCTGATGCTGTTTCCTTGACAGGCATCATTATGACAATCCTCTTCCTTTCAGCAGTGGTGGCTCTTCTCGTTGCAACCTTTTCGGGGTATGTGGATTTGGGCGAAGTCAAATCTGAAAGCATTAATCTAGAGAATGTTTTAAGAGGAGTTCTGGTTCTTGGAGTAACCTTTTTGATAATTGCTACAATGGTTTATCTTCTCGGCAGTGCTTATTGTGGTGCTCTTACATAAATAAATGTATTTAAACAAGTTTATTGTTTAATAAACATGAGAAGAAAAACGAGAGGAGTTTGTGTGAAGGTCAGTGAAGAGTTCTATAATGTTATGGAGGACTATCGTAAGAGGCTGTGTAAAAAAGGAATAAAACAACCAACCCAAGCTCAGGTCTCAAGTATGATTGCCCAGAACCTGAAACGAAAGAGGAGAGGGCTGGGGATGTTGAAATGAAGAGAAATAAGAGAGGAGATGTTTCTGATGTTTTTGTTGTCCTTTTAATTGGTATTTTTCTTGCGATCAGTTTTGTTATTGTTCTATACACCAATACTCAATTAAGGTCGGTTATATCAGACACTGCTCTTAATGATACTTCGGCGGCTCCATCCATCTTGTCTGCCTTTGATAATATTAATAACAATGTAGTCCAAAGAGGTTATGCTCTGATGATGGGTCTTTTAATAGTGGGCGTGATTGTTTCCTCATTCCTCATAAGAGTCCACCCTGCTTTCTTGTTCCTGTATATAATTACTACAGGCGTTGCTATTTTTGTGTCGGTTTATTTGGGAAACCTCTACTCCAGTGTGGCAGAAGTCAGTGAGTTTGCAGCTATTGCGGCTGCAAACCCAATGATAACATGGTTTATGCAGAACATTGTTATGATCACACTTGGAGTTGGGGTTTTGAGCATGATTGTAGTGTTCAGTAAGATATATAGCTCTCCAGGAGCAGGAGGAGGTGAATTTTGATGAGGAACTCTCGTTTTAAAGCATTCTTAGGCCTGTTTTTTTTGCTTTGTATAGTTCTACTACCCCCTGTTTTGGGGATGGATTGGGATAATACAAAGAGTGATATTAGTTTTACAAAAGACCAAAAAATTTCTATTGGAGAAAGAGAAATAGATTATAATATGTTGTGGGAGAAATACAAGCCTATTAAGATTACCAACGCTTTGGGTTTAGGTTCAACACTATTTGAGGGAGCAATAACAGAACATACAGAAAGTTGTGGAAGCGATTGCAATTCTATGATGACAATTAAGCATGGGGGAGGAGTGTTTGTTCAAGATGTTATTTTCGAAACTATTACAGAAAATGGAAGGAGAGAAGAACCAATTAAAGATTATCAATTTTATATTAAAACAGGGACAAAGAATATTGAGGTAGATGATTATGGAACTCAATGTTCAGATAGTGTAGTAAAGAATGGAACAATATTAAGAGATTGTGAAAGAGTTCTAGTTGGTTCTCATATAGAAGAAGAGCCAATCTGGAGTCCTTATAACTTAGGAGAAGAATTAGAAGAAGGAATTTATGAGGTTAAATTAGAAGGAGAGAAAGAGCCATATCTTTCTGTTGATTGGATTATTAAAACACAAGGTAGATGGTTAGAAGAGTGGGCGACTTGGTATTCAAGCACCGTTTCAACGGGCATTAAAGCCTATTATAAATTAGATGAAACTTCGGGAGAGGTTGTTGACTCAACAGGAAATGGGAATAATGGAACAGCAGAAAACTTAACGAGAGGAGCTACAGGGAAAATAGAAAACGCTTTTGATTTTGATGAGTCTTTAAATTCAAGTGTTTATTTAGGCAACCCAACAGATTTGAATTTCTCTTACTTAGATAATTATTCTATTTCTTTATGGATTAAAACAGAAGACCAAGGAGCAATGTTAATAGGAAAGGACGGAGGAGGAGGCTCTCAGAGCCAATATAGAGTTTATATAGATAGGGGAGGTCTTGCTGGTGTTGGGACAGGGAGAACTGATTTCACTCGTTCTACAACAAATGTAAGTGATAATACATGGCATCATATTGTTTCTGTTTATAATGGAACAGAGAATATTTTTGTAGACGGAGTTCATGAAGCAACAGGAACTAATGGTTCTGACCTTTTTGATGCTGATGTTTATATAGGTATAAGAGAAAACAATATTCCAGAAAGTGTAAGGTATGATGGATTGATTGATGAAATTGGGTTGTGGAATAGGTCTTTGACTGCTTCAGAGGTTTCAGATTTATATAACTCTGGAGATGGTTTGGCTTATTCTACTGTGGCTGGAGCTTCTGTAACCTTGAACGATCCTTCGGGAGGAGAGAATGTTGCGGGGGATGTTGAATTTAATGCGACAATATCTCCAGAGATAGCATTTAATTATAATCTTTCAAATGTAACTCTGGAAATATGGGACTCCTCACCATCTCTTATTTATTCCACCACAGAAACATATACAAACCAAAACGAAAGCGTTGAGAAAAATTGGACTATTGGAGAAGGAAACTTTAGTAGTGGGGATTATGAATGGAATGTGGAGGCCTGTGAATATAATGGAACTATAACCCTATGTAATTCGTCTGTGTCCAATGAAACCTTTACCTGGCAACCATTTGAGATTACTGATGAAGACCACGAAGCTTTTGTCTATGAAACAGAATCGGAAACATTTACATTGAATGTTACCACTATTTCAGATGTTCTCCAAATATCTGGAGTCCTTACATATAATGGGACACAATACAACTCTGTTTCTTCTTGCGATGGTTCTCTGTGTAAGATCACAAATACCATAGACATTCCATTAGTTGCTTCTGGAGAAACTGCAAATAGGAGTTTCTATTGGACAATTAATATTTATGATGGCTCTTCAAGATCAGAGTTTAATACGAGCACTTATTATCAAAACACCACAAGGATTCATGTTGAGAAATGTGGTGGATCTTATACTGTTGAGAGTCTTGATTTTAAAGCCTATCATGAGCAGAGTGGAGCAAGAATAAATCCTTATGATATTGATGGATATTTTTCATATTGGTTTGGTTCTGGAGATGTCAAGAGGACAACAAATGTATCAGAAGAAGATGTTGCTGACCTCTCCTTGTGTTTACTACCTGCAAATAGATCATACTATCTTGATGCAGATATTGAGTATGGGCACGAGGATGAGAACACGACCTATGTAGATAGGAAATATTATTATGATGGGGAGTTGGTTGATAACTCTACAGAAAATGTGGCTCTTTATCTTCTGAATGCTACCCAGTCTCAAACTTTTATATTGGAGGTTGAGGACCAAACTATCGAGGCTGTTCCAAACGCCTTCATACATATCCAAAGATGGTATCCGGGAGAGGAAAGTTATAAAACGGTCCAAATAGCAAAGACAGATGATAATGGTAAAAGTGCGGGGTTCTACGAAACAGAGACTGTTGATTATAAACACTTAATTTACCTCGATGGTGTTTTGGAGCTTGAAACAGATAGAGGAAAGGTTATTCCAGAATCTGTTCCTTATACTCTTACATTCAGGATTGGCGAGTCGGCTACATACCCTGGAGATGTGTTAGAAACTAATGAGAACATCACTTCAACTATTACCTTTAATGAAAGCACCAACATCACTACATTTTCTTGGGTTGATTCTGAAGGAGAGGCTGTTCTGGGGAGGTTTTTAGTATACAAGTTAAGGAACAATGAATCAAACACACTAATCTGCAATGAGACTCTCTCATTCTCTTCCGGAACCTTGACATGTAATGTCTCCAATTACACTGGGAGTTTTGCAGGATATGGTTATATTCAAGAAGATGATGGGGAACAAGAAACCCTTCATGTAATTCTTAACTTTGCAATCACGAGCATTCGGGATATTTTTGGAGATACTGGATTGTTAATTGGGTTCTTTATAATATTGACTGCTGGGTTGGCATTTATCTGGAACCCAACAGCAATGATAGTGGCTGCTAATGTCGCAACAATAATGGTAAATTTAATAGGTTTTATTGAGTTTGGTTTGACCTTCATCTTTGCGATGATGGGAGTATCAATTTTAATAATAATCTTTATGAAAACTTAAAATGGTAAAAAACAAAAGAGGAGAGATGTTGGCGAGGGATTGGGTAATGTCCTTGGTCTTGTTTGGGGGAATAATAGCTCTAATTGTGATAATGGTTGGGGCTTTGGCAGACAACTATGATAACACAGATGTTGTTTCGGAAGAGTTTGCTGACAGTTTTGATAATTATGAGGAAACTACCCAATATGCAGGAGATATGTTTGATTCGGCTTCTGGAGAGGGAGGCATTTCAACAGTGGGAACTTTTGACATTTTATTTAAATCGACCTTTGCGGTGATTTCTTTAGTGTTCACTTCGGTTGAGAATTTTGGGGGACAGATGTTGAGCTTCGTTGGGTTCTTCGACATTCCAACAGAGGTGGGGTTCGTGTTCTTTGGAATCCTTGGTGCTCTGATAACTGTAATGATTGTATTTATAATAATCTCGAGTGTTAGTAGGAGGGACATCTAATGGCTTATTATACAGAACCAACATCGAATGAAACAGCGGGACTTTTTGAGATGTTTAAATATGTAAACAATGTTGCTGATGGTTTGTTCTGGCCCTCAATGATGTTGGTGATTTGGGTTGTGATCTTTATAGGAACTAAACAATATTCTTCTGCGAGGGCTTTTACAGCAGCTTCAACAATTACTGGGTTTGTGAGCATTATCCTTGCTGTCGGTGATTTGGTTGCTCCTAAGTGGATGTATTTGTCTTTGTTAATGATTGCAGTGGGGGTTCTATGGTTGAAGTTGGAGAAGTAGATAATCCCAAGACCATCATCAAACCAATTGGTGAGAAGATGGTCAAACTCATAGACAGAGTTCAGTTGGGCTTTGAGAAGAAATATGGATTTAGGCCTTCAATCATAGACACAACCAACATGATTGCTGATGCAGTGAATACCAAAAGCATACATATAATTTAAATTGATTTAAATTGATTTAAATTTAGGATATACATTTACTTATACTCTTTTTATGTAGATTTATTATGATTGATTACATGAAAGGAGGTCTACTTTAATATGAGAAAAATTACAGATAAGAGAGGACAGCTTTCTATTGGTGATGCACCTAATGTTGTATTAATCATCGGTCTCGTTTTTCTAACAATGGCAACCATCGCTTTTATTTCTGAGAAATATGGTGATGCTTTGACGACAAACTCCGTTGCTGCAAATGTAACTGATGATTTAGAAACAGAGATCAGTGATAACACATCGATAGCTGGTATAGTTCTAACAATTAGTTTGGTTGGAATAGTATTGACTGTTCTTATTGGTATCTTTGTTGGATTCCGAGGTAGAGTATAAATGAGAAAAATTACAGATAAGAGAGGACAGCTTTCTATTGGTGATGCACCTCAGGTTGTTTTGATTGTTGGTTTAATCTTTCTTGTGATGGCAACCATCGCTTTCATTGGAGAGCAGTATGGTGGTTCTATTGCAGGGGAGTATGATAATGTCTCTCATGCGGCTCAAGAGAGTTCAGCATATAACACTACACAAGACTTACAAACAGAGATCAGTGATAACACATCGATAGCTGGTATAGTTCTAACAATTAGTTTGGTTGGAATAGTATTGACTGTTCTTATTGGTATCTTTGTTGGATTCCGAGCCAGAAGGATTTAGTTTCTTATAGGGGTTCACGCCCCCTTTTTTTATTTTTTTAATTTTATAGTAATCACACAAATTATATAAAGCAAGATGGTTTGTGTTTTTTATGAACGATACGATTTACGAAACGGCCTCGTTCTTTTACAAACAAAAGAGGAGTGTTCATGTTGTGAAGCATGATGGCAGATTTAGTAATGGAGTCATCTCTGAAGTTGATAAAGATAAATTAATTCTCAATGATGAGAGGCTTGGTTTAATGCCCATCTTCTTTTCTGATATTAAATTTCTTGAGCCGAGGTCAGAACAATGAAATGGGCTTGTCCTGAATGTAATAGGATTAGGGAGACTAAAGACAAGGTTCTTCTTTGCATTTGTCCAGGATGCCAGGTTGAGATGGAGGTGGTTGATGACTGATTTAATTCAAGAGATGAAGTGCAAAAACTGTGTTCATTGTAAGGAATATGGTGGAGACTATTATTGTGATTTAATTAAGGAGGCAGAGGACAAAAAGGTAGAGTTGGATCATGAGTGTAAAAATGGGCTGTTTGAAGGTAGAGATTTTAGTAAGGATTTAAAAGAAGCTTATGAGGATATTGTTGAGATATTGAGGTATTATGTAGATTTAGAAGAGCCACATTATGGGTTTATTGCCATTTGGATTATAGGGACATATTTTCATAAAGATTTCAATACATATCCTTATTTGTTTTTGAATGCAATGAGGGGTTCTGGGAAGACGAGGTTGCTGAAATTAATTGCGAGGTTGAGTAAGGATGGGCAATTGTTGGCGAGTTTAACCGAAGCAGTCTTGTTTAGAACTGGTGGAACACTCTGTTTAGATGAGTTTGAGGGTTTGAACTCTAAGAATAATGATGCTCTTAGAGAGTTGTTGAATACTGCCTACAAAAAAGGCACTAAAATTTTTAGGATGAAAAAGAAGAAAGGGTTGGAGGGAACAGAACAGGTTGTTGAGTCTTTTGAACCTTACAGACCTATTGCTTTGGCTAATATCTGGGGAATGGAGGAAGTTCTTGGAGATAGATGCATCACATTGATTTTAGAGAAATCTGATGACAAGAGCAGAACCCAATTAATTGAGAATTTTGATGAATTAGAGCAGGTTCAGAATATATGCACTAAACTGCATAGGTGTAGTTTGTGTAGGTGTAGTTTCTCTAAAAACATAGCCAAAAAATGGAATGAATATATTAAAGAAACTACACTAACTACAACTACTACAACTACTACAACTACTACACTAACAACAGAGGAAGGGGGTTGTGCGAACTTTTTAAGCACAAAATACTTCAAAAAGATATTTGAAACAGGAATTGATGGGAGGCATTTGGAACTTTTTTTGCCCTTGTTTTTGATAGCAACCTCCATTTCCGATGGAGTTTTTGAAGAGAAACTACACTACGCCCAGACTATGATCCAGCGAAAAAAATCAGAAGAAATCACAGAATCAAAAGATGTTATGGTTTATAAGATGGTGGCTCAAAAAGAGCCAATTAAGTTTTATGGAGTCAAGGATTTAACAAATGAGTTCAGACTCATGATGGGTGGAGGAGATGATGATTGGTTAAATTCAAAATGGATGGGCAGAGCATTAAGAAGATTGAATCTTGTAGTAGAATCCAGAAGAATGGCTCATGGAGTTGAAATATCATTAGACATCCCTAAAGCAGAAAAGAAGATCAGAATGTTTGAATAGAAACATTTATAAACATTAAAGAATTAAAATAAACATGGAACAACAGGAATTGAAACAAGAACGCAAGACGATTTTTATAAGTCTTGATAATTGGAAAACTTTAATGAATTATAAAATCCAACTAAACCATAAGAGTGTTGATGAAACGGTGTCTTGGGTGTTGATGAAACAATGTCTTGGCTATTAACAAAACTAAAAGAGGTGGAGAATGAAGGCACAAGAACTGATTGATGAAACCCCATCAACCACAATCTCAGATTGGGTTATGGACAAGTTTTATCCTACATTGAAGAACGAGAACACACCCAAGAAGAACTATTCTGGGTTGTTCAATTCAATTCATACTAAATAAATTAAAGGAGGAAACATGGCATTTCAAGAAGTCAATCCTGATACATGGAAACCAGAGAAAGAGGACGACTCAATAGAAGGAGTCCTTGTCAAAGTTCAATCCGATGTTGGAGAGAACGAGTCAATGCTTTATTCCATTGAAGTGGAAAAGGGCAAGTTCATCTCTGTCTGGGGTTCAACCGTCTTGGACCAGAGAATGAGTTTGGTTCAGGTAGGGGACAAGGTCAGGATTACATACAAAGGTCTTGGAGAGAAGAAGGGCGGAAAAAACGCACCTAAAATCTTCAAGGTAGAAGTTGATAGGGAAGAGTAAAAAACTACCCTTACATCGCCTTAAAACACGAATATTGGCTGTTTTTGGGGAGGTTTCAGCCCCCATTCATACTCATTCCAGAGGGCTGGGTTGTAGGAGTGAGAAACAAAAACACCAACTGCTTAGTCATCGCCCAGCCCTCACACTCAAAATGAAACAAAAGATAAAGGAAATAATAAAACTAATAAGAAAACAAATGGAAAAGAAAAAGGAACAGGAGCAGACCTTTAATAGTAGAATGGAAAAGTGTATAGAAGCAATGGAGGATGAAGAATGAGAACTAAAAAAGCGGAAAGAAAATTAAAAAGACTAAAACAAGAAGAATACCAAGCAATGAGTCTTTTTTTGCTTGGGTTTATTATAGAGTTGCTATTTGCACTTGCAATTTGTGGAGCCACAATTTTTCTTCTTAAAGACAAT
>CAZKQS010000012.1:0-13995 GCA_964554985.1 uncultured Thermoplasmatales archaeon
TTCTTAGTTAAACTAAAATCAAAAATATCTGTTTTCAAATCTTCTAAAACTTGGTTTAATTCTTTCTCAGCTTTTTTTCTTGCAGATTCTAATTCTTCTTTTGTAAGATTTATAGCTGCAGATAAACCACTTGTCAAAAATAGCGTCATTGTTAAAACAGCTAAAGCTGTCAAAAATTTTCTTTTATTTTCCATTTTCATTTTAAAAACCTCTAAAACACTCCATCTAAATAATAAAAATCATAATTTTTCAATAAAATTTTAACTCTTTCAATAAACCTTTCAAATGATATTGACTTGAAAAAATTATTCGTGCGACTTTTTGGTTTTGTATCGGGCTCTGGCAACGGCCATATATCGCACCATTTATCAACATAGTTTGTAAGTTTATTCTGACTGTAACTTCCACAATAGTTAGGTACCATCTCCCAAGCAGCCATTATTATATCATGAACATACTGAGGTATAACATTAATAATATCCCCTGGTTCCCATTCATCTGAAATTTCAATAAATTTACTTATCCAGGTTAAAATAAAAGCTACTGCTAAGACTGGTCCTCCAACTGTAAAACTAGCAACTGCAAACACGGCCCAAATTAAAAATCCCGCTATTCCAAACTGTAGAGATTGCAGTAAGGTTCCACCATAAAAGGCAAGAAATACTTCTACAGTTGCAACAAATGCAATTCCTGCATTTACTACATTCTGACTTAGATAATGAAAGATAACACTAATTGAGGCAGGTATAAACAAAATAATACCTAACAAGAGAGCAACTAATTCATCAGTTGCTTGGGACCCTGTTGGCCCAAATAAGACATAGTTTGCCATAAATACAACATAACATATGAAAATCATTACATTATCAATAATCCCACTATATTCAAAACCAATATCGCCTTCTTCTTCTCTAAGAGCAATACCGATATAGCCCTCTAGTTCATCGTATATTCCAGTATCAACAAAACTCTGTTCAAGGTTATTGAATTCATCGCTTTTGATATATCCTTCAAAAAAATTCCAAACAGTAGATGAGACGGTATCAAAAAATCCTTTGTCCCAATTTTGATATCTTTCAATGTTTTCATTAAATTTGTCTTCTACTTTTATATTAGTATCATAGTTAGATTCTATCACAGATATCTCTTCTATTAAACCCTGAAAATCATTTTCAATATCGTTTTTAAAATTAATAAATAATTGTTTTTGTTCCTGATTTTTCCAATTAAAATTATCAATGTTGTTTCCAACACCATATCTTGTACTAAACTGATCTAACTTAAACTTCAAATTTGATATTAATTGATTATCTGGGAGTTCAACATTTGAACTTGTTTTTAATAATTGACCTAATTCAGATTCTGAATAACAATCATCCATAAAGTTTTCAATTTCATTTTTCTGATCAATGGTTTTTACAATTGTTTGACTATTCAAATGTTGTACCGCACTTACATTAGATAGCATCATTAGCGATATCAAAACAGCTCCAAAAAATATAATTGTCTTTTTAAATGTCACATCATTCACCTACTTAATTTACCAACAAAACAAATAAACTAGAGATATATAAATATTACGTTAAATATATAAAGAGTTTTATTATTATATGGAGTATTAGATTAAAGAAAAAGATAATAGATAAACATTATCTTAATAATCCGCCTTTTTTATATATATCAAGTTGAGACTTTGAAAAAGGCTTAGCTTTTATCTTTATATCCTTTGTTTTATCAAAAATTTCTCCGGTTTTTAGATCTACAACAAGTTCATCTTTATCATCAATTTTCTCTGTAACACGCTTGCAGATAAGTATAGGCATAGCATTATTGATTGCGTTTCTTTCATATATTGACCCAAAAGATTCAGCAATAATCACACCTATCCCAAGGCTTTTAAAACAATCAACGGCCTGCTGTCTGCTACTGCCACAACCAAAGTTTTTACCGGTAACTACAATATCACCAGACTTTGCCTTTTTAGCAAAATCCTTGTATCCTTCAAGATTATCAAATGTATATTTTCCCATCTCTGAAATTTCTGTAATAGATAGATATCTATTATGATAGATCATGTCTGTATCAATATTATCTTTTTTTATTATCCATGCCCTACCTTCAATTTTTAAAGGTGATTTACCCTTGGTTTTTTTATTCTTACTTTCAAAATTTTTGTCTTTTTTTATTGATACCTCAGTTGGTCCTTCTGAAATATTATCTTTTGTTGTAATATACCCTGAAACTAGGCTTGCAGCAACAGTTTCAGGACTAGTCAAGTAAACATCGCCTTTCCCTTGTTTTCCAACATAATTTCTGTTACCCGTTGAAACTTCTACTTCATCTTTACCAGTCTGACCGATTTGACCTGCAGCACATCCAGCACACCCAGCACTACCTACTAGCGCTCCTGCATCTTTAAATATTTTAATAAGTCCTTCGGAAAGACACTTTTTCCATATCTTATTAGTCGCAGGAACTATCTTTAAAACTCTTCCAGGCGCAATCTTTTTTCCTTTAAGAATTCTTGCAGCAGCTCTCATGTCCTCCATTCTACCATTCGTACAGCTTCCAATGAAACCAGAATCAACTTTTACATCCTTTAATTTTGATACTTCTGCAACATCTTCTGGATGACCAGGCCTAGAGACCAATGGTTTAACATCTGATATATCAACCTCAATTGTTTTTTCATATTCTGCATCAGAATCAGCAGAGAAACCATCTTTATTTGGAAATAGAATTATTATTCCGCCCATCTCAGTTGCCATAGATGCAATAGTAATTTTACCATCAAGAGATAAATCATCAATATATTCACCATAAATTTCAGATGCATACCCAAGAAGTCCATTTGCACCAAGTTCTTCTAAAAGTTTTAAAACAATGTCTTTTGGTGTAGCATCTTTTGAGGGTTTTCCTTTTAAAACAAGTTTTATTGTAGATGGTACCTTGAACCATATTTTTCCATGTGCCCAAGCATGTGCTATATCTTTGTCACCCATCCCTTGTCCAAATGCTCCATAAGCACCAAGTATATTTGCATGTGAATCAGTTGATATTATTGTTCCACCTGGTTTAACTATGTCTTCATCAATTACAATATGTGTACCTATCCCTTGGTCTATATCAAAGACTTTTATGCCATTTTTTCTTGCAAACTGTCTGCATATATGTTGATTTGCTGCATATTTTTGGTCACATCCTCCGGGATTACAATCAAATGTAAAAAAGGTCTTTTTTGGATCATCAAGAGATAAATTGTTTTCTTCCAGGTTTTTTACTACATTTGCTCCACCAAAATCTCGGGCAACTCTAACATCTATATCAATATCAATTATATCAGAAACATTTGCAGTTTGTTTGGAATGATTCTCAAATATTTTTTGAATTATTGTTTTTCCCAAAATAAATCACCTTACTTTTTTATTATAATTCTTTTTCTTTTTCTCCATCATATTCTACATCTGCTGTAAACATTTTACGCATTGGTTTAAACATGGTTTGCTCTTCATATACATGAGCAGTAAGCCCTGCAACCCTGCCGATTAGAAAAAATGCTTTTCCAAGTCTGTAATCAAAATCCATATCAGAAATTATCGCTGCTATCGCTCCATCAACATTTATTGGTAGTTTTTTTCCAGTTTGTTTTTCAAGTTCAACTGCAATCCTTTTTGATAGTTTAACATGATTATCAGTTATGTTTAATTCATCTGAAAGTTCGAAAAGTTTTTTTGTACGTGGATCAGAAGAGTGAACTCTATGGCCAAAACCCAAAATTCGCTTTTTTTGTTCTCTTGATTCTTTAACAAGATTTTTAGCTATTTCATCTATTGAAAGATCTTCTTCTTTCATTATTTTAATTCCTTCTTGTAAAAATTTTGCACCTTTTTCAATGGCACCACCATGAGAATCACCAATTGATAATACTCCTCCAGCAACAGCTGTCGGAAGGGAAACTCCTCCTGATGCAATTATTCTAGAGGCCATAGCAGTAGGTGGTGTTACACCATGATCAATACAAGATGTAAGTATTGCATTCATCATTTTTCCGTGTTCTCTACTTGGTAGTTCATCTTTTAGTAATAGATATACTACATTTGAAAAAGGAATATTTCCAATAAGATCATATTGTCTGTATCCTTTTGTAACCAAGTGATTTGGTTCTACTTTTGTAATTTTGGTTTTCCATTCCATTTTAAAAACTCCCTATAAAACTTGATAAATATTATCAAGAACAGATCCATCAAAATATTTAGTCATTCCAATTATTTTATCTCCAAGATCTGGTTCTTGTGGGCCGCCTGTTTCATCATATGCAATTTCTTTTAATTTTTCAATTTGAACGATTTCTATTTTTCCTTTTACTTTTTCGATTAAATCTTTTCTCTTAGGATTTATTGCAATTCCTTCATTTGTTACAACTGCATCAATTATATCACCTGGTGTTGACACTGTTGTTACTTTTTCTAGAACTATTGGATTTGTTTTTCTAAAAACTGGAACCGTTATAATTGTTAGACCCGCTGCAGCAGAAACATCCTGATGTCCCCCTATTCCATGAAGCATACGGCCGTCACTATGTGTGTTTACATTTACATTAAAATTTGTATCTACCTCTGTTGCACCAAGAATAACAGTATCAAGTAAATCTGTATTTCGCCCTTTCATTGTTGGATCAGAGTATTCTCCAATTGTTGATTGTGATTCAAGATGATTTTTCACAAAATCAACAGCTACTGTATCAAAACACTGGCATGTATTTACCTGTTTTAAAGTTCCTTCATTGTACATATTTACAATAAACTCTGTACAACCACCTGTAGAGCATCCTGCAACAAGATTTTTTTCTTTAAGTCTTTCACCTAAGTATTTTAGGGCTGCTAGAGAAATGCCTCCTGCACCAGCTTGAAATATCATATCGTTTTTTATTATACCTGCTGCATCCATCAATTCAACACAACTTTTACCAATCCCTAATTTCATTGGATCTTTTGTAATTTTAAGTGATCCGCTTACAATTTTTTCTGGGTCTCCAATATTATCTATTTCAACAACATAGTCTACAAGACCCTCATAAATCTCTCTAAAAGGACAAGGATAATCCACTAGATTATCTGTAACAATTATTACTTTATCTGCGTTCCAACAGTCAGCCTGTGAGTAAGCAATATTTCCAAACGCACTTTTACCAATAACACCTGTTGAGTTCCCCCTTATATCTGCTGAGGATACAGCAATGATTGCAATATTTGGATGAAGTTCCCCTCTTTTAACTGCTGACCATCTTCCACCATGACTACGAAGTATTACTGGTGCTTTAAGTGGATTATTTTTTGAAATAAAGTCCCCTACTACACCATTGACACTTCCTTCAATTCTAGTAACAATCCCTTCTTTTATGTAATCAATCAAAGGCTTATGAACACTGAACATCGCAGTTTGTGCAAGTCTAACGTCTTTAATTCCGATGTCTTTTATTGTCTCAAGACTTTTATTTAATACAAAATCCCCATTTCTTAATTGATGATGAAATGAAATTGTCATCCCATCTTTTATACCTGATTTTTTTAGTGCTGTTTCAAGATTTTTTACAACTTTTGATTTTCTTCCGTGTTTTTTACCACCTTTATATGCTTCAAATTTTCTGTTATCAATCTCTGTTTCTATAATTCTTCCAGCAGAATTTTTTACTTTCATACATTTTTCACCAGTGATTTTTTAATATGAAAATCTATAAAATCGCAGTGGTGTACAATTACACTTTCAGATGATCTTTTTAGTTTATCTCCCTCATGGCTGTGTGCATATATGATTAGTACTATTTCATCTGGCAATCCTAGTTCTCTAGCTAGAAGTGCTCCACTTACTGGATGCCTGAATTTTTCCCCATATTCTCCTTTTATAACTTTTCCATCTTTTACAATATATTCTAAAAGTTTTCCTACATCATGCAATAAAGCTCCAGCTATTAAAAAATCAAGATTTATTTTTTCTTCTCTATTATCATATACTGCTTTAGCTAGTTTTGTTATTCTTTTAGTGTGATCGGTTAGTTTACCTGAATTTTCAATCAAAAGTGTGAATGGTACTTTATCTAGATCTTTCCATCCGCCTTTATCTGCTGCTTTTTTCCATACTTGAACAACTTTTTCACTTAACTTTTTGTCTTTTATATAGGATAGTTCTTCTGAAAAAATATTTTTTATTTCTTCTATCTCAACCATTAATTACCCCCAAGTTGTTTTGTCTGTAATACTTATCTACAATATTAAAATTGCCTTGAAAAATAAATTAATTAAAAAAGGTGGTTGGTCTTATGTTGTTAATTTAATCTGTTAGTTTAAAGTGTTTCTATTTCTTAAATCTTGTAGATATTATTTTTTTGACATTTCAAATGCCATTTCACCAAGTTTTTTAATCCTTGAATTTACAACAAATATCTTCATAACCGATTTCATTTCTTCTAGTTCATTTGAGCTTTTTACTTGACTTACAATTTTCATATTTCTTACCACCTTTTCATGTTATACTTTGTAAATTATACTATATAAATGTTATGTGTAATTGTAACAAATGTAACAATTAACAACTAATCTCAAATAAAACAAAAATTTTAGGAATAATAAGATTATGGAAAGGGAAAAGAGGTGATTTAGAGGGGGTAATTGGATGGGTATCTCAATCTCAAAAATTGGGCTCAATCCCTTTCCATCTCTCTTATCACAAGAAATGACTCATTGCTTTAAGTGTCTTTTTTGCATCTGTATATGTATATAGATGTGCAAATCGGGTGCTAGATACATTAAAAACACATTTTTTAAAAAAAATCAATTTCAATCGTTTATAAATAAATAGATAAGAGTTGTAAAGAAACATTTAATAATAAACAGTAATAAATATATACATAGAAATAAAAAAAACTCTGTAAATAAAGCTGGTGAGAAATGTCTCCTAAAACAATTCGTAGACTTAAAAAATTCGATGTAATACTAATCGTAATACTGATCATAATTTCAGTAATAGTTTTGTTCAGAGCAGGAATAATAGATAATCCAGCTGAGCCAGAACCTCCAGAAATAGAATTCACACAAGATACAGAAAATAGGAAACTAATTGTTAACTATGTATCAAAAGAAGTTAGATGGACAGATTTAGAAATAAATGGAATTTGCGACAGAACACAACTTGGAACAATAGTAATAAAAGGTGATATGCTTACAGACTGTGACGGGACAATATCAATATACCACCCAGAAAGCAAAACAAAATTTGGCCCATGGTATTTTTCAAAGGAACCAATTCCACCAGAATCTTTGATAAGTGGAGAACAAAGAACTGTTTCACCAAAAGATGAGGGAGCACACTATAAAGATAAACTACTTGTAAACAGAGAATGGTGGTATTACACTGCAATATTCAACCAGAATACTGAACTTCCAGGATGGGCTTTAACAATAAGTTTTAATCATATGGCAAGAGATGACCTTTTTGTTTCAAAACCAGATATTCTATTTGTAACACTTCACAGCCCTGATGGAAAAGAATATGGGGGAGTAGTTGAAAAAAGTAGGCCTTTACTAGGAGATTATGCAATATTAAAAGAACCATCCTTACAGGTTTCTTCATCTGATGAAATGTTTAAGGTATCATTTGAAGATTCATATGTACAAGGATCAGCTCCAAACTGGTATATTCATATCGAAGGAAACATAGACGATGATAATGATATATCAATGGATTTAACCTATGAAGCTAAATCATCTGCATTTTGGACATACAGTTCTAGACTAATTGATAATTCAAAATCAAGTGTTGCAAGTTATATGTTTCCGGCATGTGATGTAGAAGGAACAATAACTTTAGATGGAATGGATTTCCAAGTAAAAGGTATAGGGCATCATGAACACACTTGGATTAGTGGACTTCTAACATCTGGACTTATAAGAGGATGGGACTGGTGTCATACAAAACTTGAGAATGGATGGAATATTTACTATAGTAACTATTACTTTACATCACAATTTAAATCAGAAAAAACATACAAAATTAATCCTTTTGCAAATATAGTAGTTACAACAGATAGCGGTAAAAAATTAACACTCCTAGAAGATATAAAAATCGATATAAGAGATTCAGACAAATTATTTCTACTATTAAATATGCCAAACAAGATAACAATTACAGCTGAAAACAGTTTAACACAAATTGGATTAAAAGATACTAATACTAAACTTACTTTAAATATAGATTCAGGTGCAACGTTAGAAAAGCAGTGGAAAAGATTTGCACATGTAGGAATGAAAATCGGGAGAGCAGATATAACTGGAAGAATTTCATGGATAGACAACGATGGGAACCACAATATTGAATTTAACGGTATTGGAACTATCTGGAATATGCGCCACTAAATTATTTCAACTTCACCTTTTTCAGCATCAAGCCTTAACTTATCCCCATTTTTTATTTTATCTATATCAACTGAATCAATACATGGAATTCCTGCAAGAATCGCTCCAGTTGCAACAATAGTTTCTGTTTCTTTATTAATAATTGCCGCAGGTGCTACACCGTTTTTTGCTAGGCCATAAATTACATATGAACCAACGGTTGAACCCTTACCACAGGGAAAAACAAGAATTTTATCAGCGATATTTTTTCCTTCTAAACTATTTCCTTTTTCAATGACAACACCTGTTTTTGGATCAACATTACCGTAAAAACCAATTGGTTCAGATGATACTAAGGCCTCTCCTTCAGCTTTACCAGGGCTAATAGTTCTTCCTTTCATAACTGTCCCTCCACTAGTTTATCAATATTATTAAAACTAACCTTTTGCTTGCAAAAACCTGGTAAATATTTAGCTGCTTTACCACTGTTTACACCAGTTGTCTTATATCCCATTTGTTCAATAGGTGAAACTACCATACAAGTATCAGCAACAACTGATCCTCCTGCCTTTGCAATTATTTCATTATATCCCATTCGTTCAGCTGCTTCTTTAACCATTCTTGATGTACATATCCATACCGGTTTTTTGAGTTTTTTACCACGTACTTTTTCTGAAAGCCTTGAAATTTCTTTAAGTGAGGCATGTGGACAGCCGAGTATTACGATATCTGGGTCTTTACCGCTACTTAGTTCTTCATATGCTTCATCAATATCCTTTTGAGCGATAGTTAATTTTTCTAAATTATTTTTTTCAATACTGTCTGCTTCAGGAGTTAAATTCTCAACATGATAAATTGCAACAGCACCACTAGCAGCCATTGCTGCACCTAGGCTTTTTAGTTGATCTGTATCAGCATTTTTTATACCTGTAAAATAGGGTATTTTGTTTTTTACAGTCTTTCCAATTATATAACCAAGTGCTCCAAAATCACTGTTAAATTTTAGATCTGCATCAACTTTTATTTTATAATCTGGCTGACGGTTTTTCCATAAATGAAGTCCGTAGTTTGGTGTAACGCCACAAATTGCTGCTGCAAGAGCAGATGGTCCACCTTCACGGTTTGTTCTTGCACCTATAACACTATTTGAAAATGAAACTGCACTACTTTCAGACCATGCGATATGTTCACGGAAACGCGGAAGGTTTCCAGCTAGATAAGGAGTACATGTAGATGTAATTACTATTCCCATTTTTTTAAAAGCATCCATTATCCTAAGTTGGTTTTTTGCAAAATCTTTGGGAAAACCATATTCTTTCCAGTTTTCTAGATCCATCCCAGCTGGATTTAGATAAGTTAAGACTTTTACTTTTGCATCTTTACTTGCCATATCTTCTAAAAAATCTATCCCAGGATCTCCTATTGATTTATATGATACACCTGCTACTTGAACTGATCCTATTGATATCATTTTATCTGCACCATAGATTTCGCCGAGTCTTACTAGTAACCTAAAAAGACGCTCAGTGACCTCTCCTTTTTCTCCATCTAAGATTTTTTCTTCATCTTTAGTTAAATGCATTTTAATAACTCCTTACAATTTTTAACAATTTGATCAATTTCTTCTTTTTTTGCATTATCAATATGTATTCCACCAATAGCAACCGCTGTTTTATTATATTTTTCACAAGCTCTTTCGGCAATAGGCGATAAAACAATGTGATCGTGGTGAGTACCAAGTTTTATAACATTTGGTTTTTCACCTGGTTTGCAAATTACAACTCCACCAACATGTGATTTTTCACCACCGCCTAAAATATAAACTAAATCACCATCAAGCTCTTTTTTTTCTAAAAAAACTTTAAGTCTGCCTTTACCTAAGGTAATCATCAAGATCAACTTTTTTGTAAGTTACAGTTTCATATTTATCTTTATCAATATCAGATGGAATTGTTGCATCAATACCAATTTTAGTTGTAAGCGTTTTTTTACCCTTCTCATGTTTTCCAGATGGATCTAGGCTACTACCTGGCTGATCTTCTTTTATGTAGAGGTCTTTATGTCCTTGAAATCGTGTTGCTATTGCCCATTCAACAGCATTAGGGCTATAGATATCAACATCTTCATCTATTATTACAACATGTTTCATGCTTTTATGTCCATTAAAAGCTGCTTCTATTGCTTTTTTTGGATCATCTGGATTTTTCTTTTTTATTTGAACAATTCCATGAAGCCATGAGCCTCCACCCATAGTAACTAAAACATTTTTACAATCAGCTACTTTACTTACCTCATCATAAATAGTAGGTTCTTTGGGCATGCCCATAAGTGTTTTATGTTCAAGTCTCCCAGGGATTAGTGCCTGGTACATTGCATCTTTTCTATGTGTAATGCAATCTACAACAAAAACAGGTTCCTGTCTTACAAAGTCTCTAGTTTCAGTAAGATCAACAAATGGACCTTCATCATCAAGGTTTCTAGTAATACGCCCCTCCAGAACAATTTCAGTGTCAGCAGGTACTTCTAAGTCTTTAGTTACACACTTTACCATTGGTGTTTTATCAAGACTATTTGCAATACTAAACTCATCAACAGATGGATCAGGGCCAAGAGATGCTGCTATCATAACGGCAACACTATTACCTATACATATTGCCATCTCAAGGTCCCCATCAATTTTATCGTAAGTCGTTCTAGTTTGTCTTTTTTTAATAAGCCTTGCTGTAAACCTGTCTTTTCCCCTCTGCATTATTCTATGATACGATACATTTCTTCCGGTATCAGGGTCTTTAATAGTTGCAACAGTTGCACTTGCATATCTACCACCGTCTCCTTTTAGATGATGCAATATTGGTAGTTTATCAAGATCAGGATTTTTGTTTATAACCTCTTGGCAGGGTGCTTTAGTAACAATTTCAGGTTCTTTTGGGTTTCTTAGAGCATCAACAAGTTTGAACAAAAGTTTTTCTTTTGTAGTGTTAAGTCCTTTAGCAATAATGTCTCTATCAGACGTAGTTCCTGCAAAAACAGGCACATCATAGCCTTTAACATTTTCAAAAATAACTGGTTTTTCACATAAAGAATAGATTACATTAGCAATTTCATATTTAGTTCTAACTTCTTTTTTAATTCGAGTAAGTTTTCCTTCTTTTTCAATTTTTTTTAAAAAATTTCTAAGATTCATAAAAATCAATACCCGTTTCTTGAAGCACCAATTACAGTTTTAATTGTTTGAAAACCTTCTTTTTCAATAGCTGTTGCAACCTTATCCTGAAGTTTTTTTCCAGGGGTAAGGGCAATCATATTTCCACCTAGGCCCCCACCAGTAAGTTTTGCACCAAGTGCCCCATAGTTACGTGCTAGTTTTACTAAAAAATCAAGCTCTCTACTTGATACTTCAATCTGTTGAAGTAATTTATGATCCTCGTTCATAAGTTTTCCTAGTTCTTTATGATCTTCGTCTTGAAGTGCGTCTTTTGCTAGGTAAGCTAAGTTTTCTGCTCTATCAAATATCTTTTGATATTCTTCCTTTTTATTCTCTCTTCTCTGCCTTACACCAGCAACTGCTTTTGTTGTGTTTGCTACTTTTCCAGTGTTACCGATTACAATTTCTAAAGGATTTTGTATCTCTATTTTTTCAATAACGTTTTCGTTTTCTTTTTGAAACCAAATAAGACCTCCAAAAGTAGAAGCAGTATTATCAACTCCAGAAGGTGTTCCATGATATCCTTTTTCTCCTTCGTATGCAATATCGTTTATCTCTTCATCTGTTAGATCCATATCATAATGATCAGATAAAGCTCTTGAAATAGCAACACAGCTTGCTGCACTAGCTCCAATTCCACTTGCACAATATAGGTTTCCATCAAGTTTTATATGTACTCCTTTCTTTGATAGATCTATATCCATTTTGTTTATTATATTATCAATTGACTCTTTTTGCTGATCAATTTTTTCTTCTTTGTAATTTGGAGTAGCTTTTCTATTATCCTCAAGTTTCCAACCTCTTTCATCTATCGATTCAACTTTAGCTGTTGTATATTTACCAATAGCTGAAACTATAGATGGTATTCCGTATACAACAAAATGTTCATTTAAAACAATAGCTTTTCCAAAACCAATGCCCTCTCCCGACATGTTACATCACGTAAATACTTGTATATTTCATCATTTTTTTATTCAAAACCATTTTTTACTTAGAATAGACAATAAGTATTTCTTTTTTACGCTTACGAAAAAAAAATAAATACTAGAATTTTTCTAGTATTTTTGAAAGAAGTGGATAATTAGTTTGAATTCTTTCAAAGAAATCAAATATTACAGTTTCTTCTTTTGATTTAGATTTTGATGTTTGGACGTTAACTGAAACAGTTTTTTTCCCGTCATTTGAGTCTATCGTAATTTTCCCAGAATATTCTTGACCGCGCTTCATATTATTTGTTTCAATTGTAACAAGTATATTATCCTGGTCTTGACCTGCCAAAGTCCCTTGCTGTTTGTTGATTGAAATCCAATTCTTATTATCTGATATAGTATACTCAAGCTCATCTGCCCATTCATGAAACTCAGCTTTATTTTTTACATACATACTTTTAGATGGAGACGAACCTATTTCTACATCATTAAATGAAAGAGAAGAAGGATTTACATAAAGATCAGGCTTATATTGATCTCCATCAAAAGAATCTATTAGTTTGAACCATAATTTTGCATTCTCATTTCCATCGCCCGTAGTTGTATAAAAACCCTGTGAGTTTGGTGGTGTTACAGAATCACCTGAAAGAGTATCTGATATAAGGTTATATGTTCCATGATATATCGCACCTCTGTTTTCTTTATCTGCTCCATCTTGTTCTCCCCCGCCAGGGTAGGCACTTATATCTGCTAGATCATCTTTGAAAAATATTCCCTCGGAAAAAAATTCATCATTTTCCATGAGTTTTATTGTAAAATCTATGGTTGGCTGATTTGTGTGATAAATATGATCTTCATCTATATTCCAAGTATATTCTGAATTATAACCAAAATTTCCTAAGTCTTCTGTCCATAGATTATAATTGTAGTGATATACCATATCATTATCTACTTCTGCACCAAGTCTATAATACCATTCAGGTTGGTTAAAAATTGGTTCAATTCGTTCAAAATCTCCTCTATCAGGATCATTTGTTACCTCTTGGATTGTTAATGTTACTTTTTCTTCAACACTACTAGGTGGCCCTCCATATCCATCTATATAACATGCTGCATAACCTATGTTGCTACATCCATATTTGATATACATATAACCATTTTCACCCCAGTCATCACTTCCCCAGCTATTTTTTATAATCCCTGCGCCTGAGAGCCCCATGTTATCATCCCATCCTACTATTGTTACAGCATGATTTACTGGTGCATTACTATTTTTATTATAAAGGCCTCCTTCATAAAAACGCCAATCGTTTGTAATAGTTACAGCTGCTGATACAGGGTTCTTGTACACTTCTTGCTTTATTTCATCTACAGAAGGAACGCCATATGAACTTCCTACAAAATCCCATTTGTTAATTAAATATTTGTGATCATAATCTCCACAAGACCCTTCTGTTTCTCTATATTTGCAATC
>CAZKQS010000012.1:14005-16170 GCA_964554985.1 uncultured Thermoplasmatales archaeon
TCAAGAACAGCTCCAGGTCCTTCACTGCCCTTACCTTCCTTCCATTGATGGTAGTCATGTGCCCACCATCCTCCATCACAGCCCCATCCATTTCGATTGCAGTTTATAAGCCACTGCTCTGATAGATCAACATTTTTGCCTTCATTTATTTTTATTGCACTTTCCAAGGGTGCAACTGTTGCAAAAGCCCAACAGCTACCACAATCACCCTGATCTTTTACAGATGTTACACCATTATGATTTCTCCAATCAAAACTTGCAGGTAAACTAGATTGTGTTTTAACGATATTTTCATCAGAATTGTTTACTAAATAACCATCATAAGGTTTAAAACCACAGAGAGATTCAACAGTTTTATCTGAAACTGAGGTTAAACCAACATCAAACGTCCAGTTATTTTCTTCAGCTTTTTTTAAAAGACATTCGATTTCTTTTGTTATAGAATCATCTTTATGATATTCAACTGTCCTAGCAGCCCCAATGCTAACAAGTACCATGACTAATGTCACAGCAATAGATACAATTTTTCCTTTCATTTATACCACCAAATATTATTCCAAGAAATTAGGAAACTTATCCCCCTAACAAAACAATTTCTTTGAAACAAATATAGATATATACCATTATAATCACATTTTAATATTACGTTAATATATTTACATATTGACGAAAATTTAGTATAAATCAAAACATTTTAGTCAATATTATTGCAAATAAGGATATAACAAAAAAAAGTAAAAGAGGAGAAAGGTAAAAGATTTTATTTGGATGTGATGAATATGAGTTTTTTTCCTTTCTCACTAAATATTACTTTGTATATAGTACTTTATAACTGATATTGTACAACTATTATCAAAAATAATTATGTTGTAAAAAAATTCTTAAAAAAAGGGAAGGAAAAAGATTTTATTAAAAATTATTTAATATCTTTCCAAGACAGGGAAAGTATTCAATTATCCTCTGATAATAAACAGGGTTTGTATTTTCTTTTTGCAATGCTTTTGATTTAGCTTCAACTGTGACTTCAACACCAACATCATAATAATCCTCAGGATCATCAAGATTTTGAACTCTAATAATGCCTGAATATGTATGAGCTACATCTTTTTCATTTTTTGGTGCCCTAACTCTTATATTTATATCTTTCCAACCATCTTTTGACAACAAATTTTTTCCACTACTTGGATAAAACTCCCAATCTCCCCATGAAGGATATTGAGTGATTTGCCAGTTTAGTGCTAAGTTTTCACCCTCTTCACTTTTAATTTTAAAAGGAGCAGAATTTTCATCTCTTGTATCTCGGGTTGGTCTATCAGCACCTGTTGGAACAATTTCGTTCCATATGCGCCATACCCAGTAACCTTCCGGTTTTCCAACAACTGAGCTATGATAATCATTAGTACAATAATATTTAACCGTTTTTCCCTTTTTTGTAACACATCCTGGTGCTCCATTATAATCACTATCATATCCTTCAAGTATAAATTTAACTGTATCGCCTATCTTCAAAGAAGTAGAAAACTCCCATGTGCCTTTTTTTGTTTCTTCGTCTGTTTCTTTATAAAAATCCTTTTTTTGCTTTCCATTTACAAAAACAGTGCATTTTGCATAAGCTAAATCGTAAAAACCGCCTTCTGCGTTAATATTATATTTCACCTTAAATTCATAATCACCAATACGGTTTCCGCCTGCATTACCACCTGTGATCTCAACAAAAGGTTCATCTTGAAATACTTTTATTTCAGCCATGACTTTTCCACCACATTTTGAAATTTTATTTGATTCTATATTTTCTGACTCTTTTTCACACGTTATTGCAGAGGTATTTATAACGCTGGTTGCTAAAACAAAGATTGTTAAAATTAACATCAAAGTAGGTTTTACTTTTCTTTTCATATTTAATATACTCCATTTTTATTTTTTTCACCATATTATAATTTCATATATAAGCTTTATAGTACAATATTCCTCAAAGAAAATACAAAAAATAAAAAATATTGGGAAATACATTGTAAAATATCAAAATATGAAAAAAAATAGAAAACAAATAAAAGAAAAAAGAAAGAAACATAGTAAAGAAGAAAACAGAAAAAACTAATTGACTAAATGAGGCTTCATCCCGAAATAGCTAATTAACAGACAATTGTTGTCTGTTAAATAGGATG
>CAZKQS010000013.1:0-8936 GCA_964554985.1 uncultured Thermoplasmatales archaeon
TAAAAACAACAGACACTTTAGCCCAAAGGAATTTTAATGAAAATATCTGAAATTGATAATAAAATAATTACAAATTTAAAAAAAATATTAAAATCATATGATCTTTGCGATAACTGTATTGGAAGAATCATAAGAAAGAAAGATCCAAATTTTAGTAATAATATAAAAGGAAAACAAATTAGAGAAAAGTTAAATATTGATAAAACAAAAGTTGAAGATTGTTTTCTCTGTGAAGGATTAATTTCTGAAATAAATAAGTTCATTGATTTATTATACAAAGAACTTAAGAATTATGAATTTAAAACTTTTTTAATCGGTGCAAAAATTGATGATGACATATTAAAAAAAGAAGAGGAGATATATAAAAAAGCCGATTCTGAGGATACTGAATCAATAAAATCTGAAATTAATAGGAAAATCGGATTGGATTTAGAGGAAAAGTTGGAAAAAGAAGTCTCTTTTCAAAATCCTACAATAATGGCTATTATAGATACGCAATTTGATGTGATTTCTCTTCAAATCAAATCACTTTTTATTTATGGTAGATACAATAAATATGCAAGAAATATTCCTCAAACTAAATGGTATTGCAGAATTTGTAGGGGAAAAGGTTGTAGGAAATGTAACTATTCAGGTACTTTATATGATACAAGTGTTGAGGAATTAATATCAAGGTTTTTTTTAGTTGAGACTAAATCAGATGATGAATCATTTCATGGAGCAGGCAGAGAAGATATTGATGTTAAAATGCTAGGTAAGGGTCGTCCTTTTGTTTTAGAATTAAAAAACCCAAAGATTAGAAACATTAATCTAGAAAAGATAGAAACTAAAATCAATAAAGAATACGCTGATTTAATAAAAATATCAGATCTAGGCTTTTCTGATAGAAAAAAAATTGCCAAAATCAAACAAAGTAAGTATAATAAGTGTTATAGAGTTGTTTTTGAATGTAATAACCCTGTAAATATCGAAAAACTTAAAAAGGTAGTTAAAACATTACAGGGCAAAACTATAAAACAGAAGACCCCTTCTAGGGTCGCTCATAGACGAGCAGATTTGGTTAGAAATAAGACGATATATAATTGCAAAATTGAGTCAGTAGATGAAGATATAATAACACTTAAGGTTGAAACTGAGTCAGGCACATACATAAAAGAACTAATCAATGGTGATGACAACAGGACACAGCCTAGTATTAGCAGTCTACTCAACAATCCCTGCAAAGTAAAACAACTTGATGTAATAGAAGTCAAGGGGGAATAAAGATTGGTAAAAAGATCAAAAGGAATAAGAAGCAAAAGTAGAAACATACTCAGAAAAAGACCACGCGATGGTGGAATTAAATCAATTACAAGAGCACTTCAAAAATTTGAAGAGGGCGAATCTGTAAATATTGTAATAGATTCAGGTGTACAAAAAGGCATGCCTCATATCAGATTTCATGGAAAAACAGGCAAGATAGAAGGTAAACAAGGAAATTCCTATGTTGTAGGGATAAATGATGGTAAAAAACATAAGAGCTTGGTTATTAGAAGTGAACATCTTAGGAGAGTAAAATAAAATGGCTGGAAAAAAAGAAGAAGCTAAACCAGTTTCACTTTCGGATGTAAAAAATAAATTAAGTAAAATAAGTAAAGATAGAGAAGATTTACTCTATGAACAAAAAATTGCTCTTGAACATGCACAAAAATTTTCAAAAATAAGTGCTACTGATACAAAAAAGCTTGTAAAAGAGTTATCAAGCCTTGATTTTTTAAAAGAAATTCAGGTCTATAAAATTGCAGATATATTACCAGTCACTAAAGATGATGTTAAAACTATATTTGCCAAAGAAAGAACTAACTTTGGTGATAAAGAAATAAAACAAATAATTGATATTGTAGCAAAATATTATACAAAATAATTAAGGGAGGAAAAGAAAAGTGGAGGATTATGTATACGTATTAGATTATTTACCAAAGGGTAGAGGAGATCTTCCTCCACATAAAAGATATCCTACTGTTTATGGTGTTGGTGAAACCCAGTTCACTCTTTTAGAACTTGTACCTAAAAAGGGTACAAATTTCAATGTTGGTGAAAGAATTTATGTGGGTAAGGATTCTAAAAAAAGAGAGAAGATCGCTAAAATAAAAGGTAGAGTTGCATATAAAGATATGACTTCTACTGCTCATGGTGAATTATCATTTGTTTTACTGGATATCGTTAAAGATAAAGAAAATAGATTTATCAAGTTTTATAATGAAGCACCAGCTATTTCAACTAGGTATCATGTTTTAGAGCTACTGCCTGGCCTAGGAAAAAAGATGATGCATGATATACTAAACGAAAGGAGAAAGAAGCGTTTTTCAAGTTTTAAGGAAATGTGTGATCGTATTGATTTTTTACGTGCACCTGACAAACTTGTAGCAAAAAGAATCGAGCTTGAACTTACTGACCCTAAACAAAAATATAGATTATTTACAAGACCCCCTGTTTCAAGGAGTCATTATTAGTTTATGAAAGTTAAACTTGGTCAAAATTTTTTAATTGATAATAATATTGCTAAAAGAGAAGTTGAATATGCAGATATTAAAAAATCTGATATTGTTTTAGAGATAGGACCAGGAAAAGGAATTTTAACAAAGATACTTGCAAAAAAAGCAAAAAAAGTAATCGCAATAGAATATGATAAAAATTTATTTGAATACCTTTATAAGATTCTACCTGAAAATGTAGAACTTATTAACAATGATGGGGTAAAAGTTGATTTTAAAAATATACATTTCAATAAAATAGTATCAAATCTACCTTTTCAAATATCTTCACCTATCACCTTTAAATTTTTAGAAGAAGATTTTGAAGATGCAATTTTAATTTATCAAGAGGATTTTGCAAAAAGAATGGTTGGTCTACCAGGAACTAAAAACTATTCTCATCTATCAGTTCATTTATATTATAAAGCATACTGTGAAATTTTAGAAAGAATTTCAAAAAATTCTTTTAATCCAAAACCAAAAATCGATGCATGCATTGTAAAAATGATTCCTTTGAAAAAAACATCCTTTAATGTTAAAAATGAAAAATTCTTTTTAAATTTGTCTAGAACTTTATTTAATCATAGGAGAAAGATGATTAGGAAAACTATCAAAGATAACTATAACATAAATAATTTAGAGCATATTCCTTTTAAAAGAGAAAGAGTTGAAGATTTATCTCCTGAAGAAATAGGTAGACTTAGCGATATTTTATTTGATAAAATCGAATAATTGTATTTTAATCATTTTGCCGTTTTCCCCCATAAACTATTTATATTAAACACAATAAAGTATATCATGATGGTGGATTGGAGAATATGAAAAAAAGAATTATGGTTGTTGATGATGATCCTGATATATTAATAACTATTCGACGTATTTTTGAAAAAGAAGGCTTTGAAGTATATGCAGTAGATAGTGGTATAGACTGCATTAAAGAAATTGAAAGAGGATTTAAAGGACCAGTATTAATGGATATCATGATGCCTTTTATGGATGGATGGGATACAATTGAGGAAATTAAAAACAGGGGCCTATCAAAAAATGTGATTATTTCAATATTAACTGCTAAAGGTACAAGAGATCATGATAAAATTAAAGGTTTACAGAACCAAATATATGATTACATCTCAAAACCTTTTAACGTGAAAAAATTAATCAGTAACGTTAAGAGTATGAACCTTTCTTAATTTATTTTTTAGGAAGATTTAATTATTGGTACATATTTTTGTCTAATGTAAAAATTGGCATTGTTTAATCTATTTCCAGCCAATTAATCCAGGAAATAGCATATATTGTGATATTATGAGCATTTCCTGGTTAAAAGACAAAAAAAAACTTTTATCAATATTTGTTTTCATAATCATATTTACCCTTTCATTTGATTTTTGGGGTTTTTATCAATCAGATCCAAAATTTTTAGGTTTACCTATTTGGGTTTATTATTTGATTTTTTTAACTGTTTTACTATCACTTTTTTTCTATATTCTTTCAATTTATATTTGGAGGGATGAAGAATAACATTTATTATTTTAATCATAATATATTTTATTACTCTTTTAGCCCTTGGTTTATTTGCAAATAAACTTACTAAAAAAACACCTGAAGATTTTTTCCTTGCTAATAGATCATTTGGTTCAATCATTCTTTTTTTTACACTTATTGCTACAAATTTTTCTGCTTTTACATTTCTAGGTTTTTCAGGTGCTTCATATAAATTTGGTTTCGGTCAATACGGTATAATGGGTTTTGGAACAGCTATTATGGCTGTAATGTTTTTTGTAATTGGAAGAAAAGTTTGGAGGGAAGGTAAAAAAAATAACTATATAACACCTCCAGAGTTAATTGGTAAGAAATTAAACAGTAAAGGTCTGCGCTTTTTATTTATGATCGTAATGATCATTTTTACAATTCCATATCTTGCAACTCAAGCAATAGGCGCAGGTTTTCTAATTGAAAATATGACTGGTATTTTTTGGCAGATAGGAGCAGTTGTTACAATTTTGATAATCATGTTCTATGTCTTACTAGGAGGAATGAGAGGGTCAGGTTGGACAGACGTAATCCAGGGCTTAATCATGATAATTGCCCTTAGTTTAGCTGTTGTTTTTATTGCAAGTAGCCTTGGCGGATTTGAAAATGCTAATAATCTAGCTTTTGAAAAGAGTCCAGAATTATTTTCAAGACCTGGTGGTCTATCATATTTTATTCCACAAATTTGGTTTTCATATATGTTTTTGTGGATATTTGCAGATCCTATGTTCCCGCAGATTTTTTCAAGGTTCTATACAGCTAAAAATGAAAAAGCCTTAAAAAAAGCTATGATCTTGTATCCATTGATCGTGTCTTTTCTATTTTTACTGCCTGTTCTAATTGGAGTTTGGGCACATGGAGCTGGAGTTCATCCTGAAAACACTGATTATGTTCTTCCAGAGATGGTAAGAATCTATGCATCTCCAATTTATTCATTCGTAATGATTGGTGCACTAGCAGCATTAATGTCAACTGCTGATTCTCAATTACTTTCTTTATCAACTATGCTTTCACATGATTTGCCCTTTAAAAGAAAAAATATTTCAGAAATTACTATTGGTAAAATAACAGTGGTGCTTCTTACTTTTTTTGCAATAATATTTGTAGTAACTGGTTTTAATACAAGTGTTGGAATAATGGGGACTCTTGTTAAAACTACCTTTTCAGGGCTTGCTGTTTTATGTCCTGTGACAATTGCTGTTTTATACTGGAAAAAAGTAACTAAATATGGTTGTATATCTAGTATTATTATAGGTGAATTATCAGTTTTTTTATATCAATATAATCTTTTACCGAATTTTGGTTTTCTTCCTGCTATTTGGGCGATTTTTATTTCAATAATTGTTCTTATAATAGTTAGTCTTTTAACTTACAAAAAATAAATTATTTTTTTACTGTTGCAAAATAATTATCATAATACTTTTTTGAAATAAGTTTGACTTTTTGAAAATCTATTATTTTTAAACCTGCATCTTTTAATTCTTTTTTGAATTCTTCTTCAAGATAGAGATGATAGAAACGAGGTACATTTAATTTATTTTGTCTCCAGTAGATTTCAATATCTCCTATTTCTTGATTTTTATCATTTTTTTTCTTAAATAAATCCCTAAATTTTTCTTGTTCTCTTGACCATACTGATATCATTGCAGAAGCATTTTTTTTCATTATTCTTTTTACTTCACTTAGGGCTAATAAACGGTTTTCTCGATATTTTATGTTATGAAGAGCTGCAATAAAAAGAATTGAATCTACGTAACTATTCTTTATTGGTATATCTGTCAAACTTGAATGTATCAATTCAACATTATCGCTATCAATTTTTTTTATTTTGTTTTCTATGATTTTTAATAGTTTGCTAGAAATATCTATTCCTATTACTTTTTTGAAATGTTCTGATGCGGGTATTAGATGTCTTCCATTTCCACATCCTAGATCAGCAAAAAGATTATCTTTATCTTGTTTTTTTATATAATCCAAGCAAATCTGCCATGGTTTTTTCCTTGTTTTATCAAAACTATAAGAGATTTTATCCCAGGTCTTTTCTGAAACTTTTAAATGGCTCTCATCCATTTTTTACTCCACATAAATAGCTGGTCTTAATGGTTGGGCAAATCTTGATTTATTCTCAGGATCATAAATATCTTTATCTTCTGAGTTATATATACTTATATTACAATCAAATATTTTCTCCAAGTAGCTCTTTGTATCTCTAAGATATCCTTTTTCACTTATTTCAACAAGATATCTTTTTTTATCTGTTTCATTAAGCTTCATGATTTCTTGCGGTAGTTTTTTTACGAATTTAGATATTTCTTTTCCTTTCTTTTTTAGTTCTGGATCTGACATTATATCCTTCATTAAAAGTCCAATGTTAAGTTTGTTTTTTTTAGAAATCTCGATGGCTTTTTTGTATATATCCTGTTTCCAACCTTGTGAGGTATATATACAGATTGTTTTTGGTTTAATATTTGTAACTTTTAATATCTCAGATATGTCCTTAACTGTTTCAGAAAGCAAATATTCACCTGTTTCCTGATTTATATATATTTTTTGTTCTGAAAACTCCGGATATTTTTCATTTGAGATAAATGATCCCTTTGTTTCATGCCATAATTCCTCAGATAGATGAGGTGTTATAGGAGTCATTAGTGTAATCCATTTTTCAATAAAATTGTTTAGAACTTTTTTGTTTCCTCCGCCTCTTTTAATATACCATTGAAGGTTTTTATTACAATCAAAAAATATTTCGTTTGTAGCAACCCTTAAATCATATTTTTCAAAGGCATGTTTTGTTTTTTTGATCGTATTATTTATTTTACTTGTAAGCCATAGATCTAGGTTTTTATCCTTTTTATCATCCATTTTTTTTAATTTGTTTGTAGATGTTTGCAAGTCTATTCTTATATTTTGTAACTTTTTCTGAATCCCATTCAATATCTACAAAAGTTGAACCAATGTGTGAGTAGTATAGCCTCATGGCATCTACACCATATTTTGTTGCTGCTTCAGCAATATGTTCTGCTCCGCCTTTTGATTTACTTATTTTTTCTTTTCCTTTTGAAGTTACCCACCAATGTACAAATATACCCCTAGGTCTTTTTCCTTGAGGAATTACTGCAACATGGTTCATTAAAAAAACAGGGAAATGAACTGTTTTATGTTCTTTTCCACCAAGGTTTATATCAACTGGATACCAATATTCAAAATCCTTTCTTATCTCTTTCCAAACATCATTTTTTGGGTCTTTTTTCCCAAGTAAAACATAATCAAAAAATTCTTCTGTCATATCATTGGGTTCAATTTTTTCTTCATTTACATATTTAGAAATTATGTAATATACCGGATAAAGAGTTGAATCAGATATTGGTTCTACTATCCACCCTTTTTTAAATGGAAATTCAGTTCCAAGCCAGCTTCCTTTTCTAATACAAGCTCTGTCATCAAACCAATCTAAAATACCGGGTAGTTCTTTTTTGTATTCTTCAGGATATATATTCATTGTTTCTACATGGTTTTTTGTTTTTTCTGTAAGTTTATCATCGCTATATTTTATAAACCATTGATCTGGTATTTTTTTAATTATTACTTTTTTTGAACATCTGCATATTACTTCTTCAGAAAACTCTCTCATTATTTTTGCTTGATTATTATCAATTAGTTCATCTTTTACTTGATCTTTGATTTCAGATACTTTTATTCCAGAAAACTTTCCGCATTTTTCATTAAGAATTCCAGTATGAAATTCTTTTTTGTATACTTCTTCAGTTGCAGTTTCAAGTTTTTCATTTTCATTCTGATTTTTAATATTTAATTTCTCAGTTACATCTTTGGCAGGGTTTTTACCAAAATCCTTAACATCAATTATTGTTATTGGGTCAATATCTGTTTTTAGTTCTTTTAATGCTATGTAGTCATATGGTGCGTGAGCTGGAACCGACATTACGATTCCTGTTGCAACATTTGGATCAGCAAAAGGACCTGAAAGAATAGGCACTTTTCTATCAATGGTTGGAACTTTACAGGTTTTCCCAATTAATTCATTTCCTTTGATTTCTTTATTGAGTGGTTTTATGTTATCTATTTGATGAGATAATTTTTCTAAAGCCTGTTTTGATATTATCCATTCTTCACCATTAACATCTGCAATTTCATAAGTTATATGTGGATTTATCCACATATTTGTAACACCATATATTGTTTCAGGTCTGAGAGTTGCTGCAGGTAAGATTTTGCCATCATCCATTTTAAATTTTATTACTGTAAATTCTTGAATTTCTGCATTTCCACCTTTTGAAATATCTGTTTCAGATTTATCTACCGCAACAGGTCCACAATTCGGGCAAAAAGGTGCATAATGTGGTTTTTTTATTAACAAATCTTTTTCTCTTAATTTTAAAAATTGCCATTTTATAAATTTCTTATAACCTTCAGATATAGTACTCATTATTCTAGAGTAATCTATTAAATAACCAAATTTTTTCCAATAATCATTTACATAGACCTTTGAAAAATAGTTTACTACTTTATTAGGATCCTTTAATTTATTTATTTCATCAGTTTTTAAACCATATTCTTTAAGCATCTTTAATGTTAGCGGGTCTTTTCGATCAATTTTTTTAGCAAATCCAATTGAAGGAATACCTGATGCATGAAAACCAGCAGGAAACATTACATCATAACTATTCATTCTTTTGTATCTAGCTATAATATCACAATAAGTAAAACCTCTCATATGCCCTACATGTAAATAGCCAGATACACCAGGGTATGCAAAATGAATAAAAAATTTCTTATCATGTTTATTTTTTGATTCATATATTTTCTTTTTGAACCATTCTGACTGCCATTTATTTTCGATTTTTACATAATCGTATTCTTCAGATGTCATTG
>CAZKQS010000013.1:8946-16136 GCA_964554985.1 uncultured Thermoplasmatales archaeon
GCTTTTTCTATCATTTGGTAAAAATACCCATCCGTTATATTTACACGTTATGTTTATATAGTATAAAATACAAAGTATAACGTGATAGGTGGTGAGAAAAATATGAAAATAGCATCTGAAGTAACAACCCGAAACCAATTAAATGAACTTAAGTCGGTAATGAAAGTATTTATGGTTAATAATAGGATACATCATTTAGCTGAACTCGCAGTTATTTACGATCTAACAGAATACTTCAAAAAAGCAAAATAGATAAGCAAAAATTACTGCTCACTACCCTCTTCTGGTTTTTTTTCCTTTTTATTCCTTGTTGGAATTATCTTTTTTAATTTACCAATATTGCTAAATTTATTCTTAATTTTTGAAAACTTTGACTTATTTGATTTTTCATCGTCTGATTTGTTTTTTTTCTTATTTGATTCTTTATTTTCAACCTGTTTTTTAATTCTAAAATCTAGATTTACAAGCTCCCCGTTATCGTTAAACCCAATCTTGAAAGTTGATGGATTTATCTCTTTTACACTCTTTTCATCAATATTTTTTTCTTTATTTGAAAAAATGCTAATGTTTTTAAAAAAATCTTTTCTCTTATCACTATCGTCAATAATTAAATTATCACTAACTTCATTTTTATCAATTTCAATAATTTCATTTGTTTTTTGTTTTTTATTAAAATTTTCATCTATTTCAATATTTTCGAATTCTTTAAGTTCATCTATGATCTCTATTAATTCTTCATGAGATTTCACTGAACTTTTTTTATCATTAGAATCCATAAATTATCTATCCCAAATTAACCCTCAAATCTAAATTACACTAAATTAAAAATATCTTTTATCCTATTTAAATCTATTATAAAAAAAACAAAGAAATCTCTAAAACTTTTAATATAAAAAATCCATATCTCATTTAGAGTAGAAAAATATGAGTGATGTCTCTTCAGTTAGATTTTTAGATCAAACAAAATCAAAAGATAAGATAATAAAAGAATTAAAGGATGAATTAGAAAAAACAAAAAAAGAACTACAAGAAAATGTAGTTGATAAAACAGTTGAAATAAAAAAACTTGTACAAGATAGAGCAAGATTTATTGATAATTTAAGCCATGATTTAGCTACACCTTTGACTCCTTTGATATCGCTTTTACCAATAATCGAGGAAGAAATTAAAGATGAAAATTCAAAAAAACTTGTAGAAACTTGTTTAAAAAATGTGAAATATATTAAAAGAGTTATTGAAAACGCCAGAGAACTTTCAGATATTTCTGCATCAGATCTTCTTTTAAAAAAAGAAAATGCCTATGAAATTATTAACCGAATTATTGATAGATATAATGTGGTTTTCAAAAGCTATGAAATAAAAATTCAGAATAACCTTGCTAAACAAACTTACCTTAAAACTGATAAAAATAGATTAATAGAACTTTTTGACCATTTGATTTCAAATTCAGTAAATGCAATGCCAAATGGCGGAAAAATTGAATTTAACTCAAAAGAAATAATAAAAAATGATGAAAAATTCATCCAATTATCGGTTAAAGATACAGGAATAGGTCTTAACAGAGATCAACTTGATCGAATGTTTAATGAGTTCTACAAAACTGATGACTCAAGACATAAACTTGATTCAACAGGCCTTGGTCTTGCAATATGTAAAAAAATTGTAGAAAAACATGGTGGGAAAATATGGGCAGACAGTCATGGAGAAGATACTGGAACAACAATATTTTTTACCTTACCTTCCTCAGAGAGCGTATATTCAAGAAGCTTTATCAGTTGATCTGTATTTGTAGAAAATGAAAGAATTTAAATAAGGGTCATATATTTGACGATTTGGGGAGAGGCAAATTATGCTTGAAATTAAGGACAAATATCAAAATGCACATAATTTTGGAAAGTTAGAACTAGTTGACAGAGAAATGTTTTTTATTTCTTTTAACAACAGAGATAACTAGATTATAGAATAGTTGACAAAAGATTTTGGGCTGCATCAAATACGCCCAGAACATCTAATCCAAACAAAATAAGAAAGAAAACAACAATTATTATCAAAATAGTTATTGCAAATTTTATTAATTTCCAAATTATAAAAACTGCAAGGATTCCTACTAGAAATAAGACATATAATGGGATCTCAACACCAAGTATATCCATATATTACAACCAATAGTTATATCTTTATTACAGGTTATAAATTTTTTTGAAATATGTAATTTTTTACAAAATATAATAAAAACCCTTTTTAATTACTGATATTGTGTATATAAATAAAGAACTTATCAAAAAAAATTCCATAGAGAAAAGAAAATATCAAATAAATATAGCTGAGTCAGCAAAAGATAAAAACACGTTAGTTGTATTACCAACGGGCCTAGGAAAAACAATAATTGCACTAATAATAATAGCAGATCAAATAAAAAATCAAGATAATAAAGTATTATTTCTATCTCCAACTAAGCCTTTAGTTAATCAACATTCAAACTTTTTAATAGAAAATCTTGAGATAGAAAAAGAAGATATATCTATTTTTACTGGAGAAGTATCACCTGATAAAAGACAAAAAGTCTGGAAAAAAAGCAGAATTATTGTTTCAACACCACAGGTCATTCAAAATGATTTGTTATCAAGAAAGATAAATTTGGAAGATGTATCTCTTATTGTTTTTGATGAATGTCATCATGCTGTAGGTGACTATGCTTATGTTTTTATCTCAGAGATGTATCAGAAACAAAGAGATAATAGATTAGTATTAGGAATGACCGCTTCACCCGGTAATAACATTGAAAAAATACGCGAGGTATGTAAAAATCTTGATATTAAAAATGTAGAAATTAAAACAAAAAACGATCCAGATGTAAAACCCTATGTTCATGATTTAAGACTAAGATGGAAGGAAGTATCTCTTCCAAAAGATTTTAGCTTTACAATACAATTACTAAGAAAATCATTATCAGAAAGACTAAAAAAATTAAAAGAAATCAAAATAATTGAATCTTCATCTCTTTCAAATATTAATAAAACAAAGCTTCTTGAAGCACAAAGAAAGATCCAAAGAGAGATAAAGTCTAGAAATAATCCTCCTAAGATACTATTCAAAGCAGCTAGTATTCAAAGTGAAGCAATGAAAATTTATTACTCATTAGACCTTATACAAACACAAGGAGTAAATGCTTTTTTAAACTATTTTGATAGGTTGAAAATAGAATCTCAGTCAAAGAAAAGTACTAGATCCTCTAAAACTTTGATGAAAGATAACAGTATCCTTGAAGCAACTGCTCATGCAAAAACAATTGATTTGGAACATCCAAAAATACCTGAAGTTAAAAGAATTGTTGAAAAACAAATTTCAAAAAATAAAAAATCAAAAATAATTGTTTTTACACATTACAGAGATACTTCTGCTTTTATAACAAAAACTCTTGAAAAATTACCAAATATTCATCCAAAAAGATTCATCGGTCAAGCAGTCAAAAAAAATGATAAAGGTCTTACACAAAAACAACAAGCTGAAATAATCGATAATTTTAGGAATGGTGAATGCAATGTTTTAGTTGCAACTTCTGTTGCTGAAGAAGGACTAGATATTCCTAGTACCGATCTTGTTGTATTTTATGAACCAATCCCTTCAGAGATACGTTTAATTCAGAGAAGAGGTAGAACTGCAAGGAAAATGGCTGGTGAAGTAATTATTTTAATTGCAAAAGGTACACCTGATGAGGGATACTACTGGTCAGCTAAAAGAAAAGAAAAACGGATGAGAAGAGAACTTGAAACAATAAGAAACAAGATTAATAGATCATTTGAAAACGCTGAAGAATTTTATAAAAAACAAATAAAGGATAAAAACTCTCAAAAAAAATTAAGTGAATATAGTAATAGAGCAAAGACCAAAGTTATTGTAGATCAAAGAGAATATAGATCAAGTGTTGCAAAAAATCTTACTATCAAAGGAGTCGATATTGAAGCTAAACAACTTGATGTAGGAGATTATATACTATCTTCAAGAATTGGAGTAGAACGTAAAAATGTAGATGATTTTCTAAGTAGTCTTATCAGTAAAAACTTATTTAAGCAGATATCAAAGCTTAAAAATGCTTACTCAAGACCCTTACTTGTTTTAGAAGGTGAAAATGTTTTAACAAGAAGAAATATCAACCAAAACGCAATATTTGGGAGTCTTGCATCCATTTCTATTGATTATGGAATACCAATAATTACAACTCATGATGAAAAAGAAACAGCTGATTTATTAAGAGTTATAGCTAATAGAGAACAAAATAAAGATAATAAATCAGTTTCCATAAGAGGTGAAAAAACTCAGATGTCTCCTAGAGAACAGCAACAGTTCCTTGTCGAAGGACTTCCTTATGTATCATCAGTTCTTGCAAAACGCCTGCTTTACCATTTTGGAAACATTAAAGATATTGCTAATGCATCAACGGAAGAATTAACTGAAGTAAATGGGATTGGGAAAAACATTGCTAGAGAAATTGTCAATCTTTTTAATAGAGAATATCTAAATGACTGATTTTTTCCCAAATATTTTTATTTAAAACCTTTATACAGTGCTGAAGTGTCAAACACAATTAGGGTGATTTTCTATGTCAACAGAAAATAAGATTGAGCAAGTTTGTGATGGACTTGATATGCTAAATGAGGATAATTCTATACCAAGAAATATTAGAAGAGGCGCTGAAGAAGTCAAGACGCATCTACTTAATGAAAATGATCCATTAGATGTTAGAGTTGCAACTGCTTCCTCTAGATTAGATGATATGGCTAATGATCCAAACATACCACTTCATGGACGTACTCTTATTTGGAACATTATGAGTGTACTTGAGGAGATAGCATAATCAACATTTATTCTCAAATATTGTTTTTTAATAATAAATTATATAAGACTGAAGTATCTAATTAGTTTGAAGAGGAAAATATTTATGATTAGAATTGGGCCGGCAGGTATTCCATTATCATGTAAAGGCAGGACAAACAAAGATGGACTAGTATACACTCAAGAAATACTTGATTTAAATGCAATGGAAGTGCAATTTGTAAGAGGTTTATATGTAATGGAAGATGAAGAAGCAAATTTCATGAAAGAATTTGCTGATGATTATGATATGGAATTACATGTTCATGCTCCTTATTACATAAATTTAGCTGGATCAGGTGACGAACTAGATCTAAGTATCGATAAAATTCTATATTCAGCTGAACTTGCTGATAAAATGGGCGCAAAGACGGTTGTTGCTCATCCTGGTTTTTATGGTGATGATACACCAAAAAAAACTATGAAAAAAATTACAAAAAGTGTTAAAAAAATCCAATCGTCACTAAAGAAAAATAAGATTAAAGCAAAGCTTGGGCTTGAGACTATGGGTAAACAAAGAGTATTTGGTAGTCTTGATGAAATAATTGAGATATGTAAAAATGTAAAAGGAGTTTTTCCAGTAATTGGCTTAGGTCATATACATGCAAGAAGTAATGGTACCCTAAAAAAACGTGAAGATTTTGAACTTGTATTTGAAAAACTTGAAGATTTAAAACTTGATAATTATCTTATACATCTAACCGGTGTTTTGTATGAAAATGGCAATGAGTATTACCACATTCCAATTAAAAAAGGAGATATGCCTATTAATCCTTTGATCGAATACCTCCTTGATACAAAAAAAGATGTGACTTTTATCTCTGAGTCTCCTTTAGTTGAGCATGATGCTGTATATATAAGGCTTCAAATAGAAAAGGCAATTATGAAACGAGTTGAAAGAGAAGAAGCTGATTATAGAGACCTTTCGGAGATTATATGAGTAAAGACCCTATCTTTAAAAAATCTGTAGATTACATTCAAAAAAAGCTAAAAGATATCCTTAAAACTGTTTCGCAAGTGGAAATCAACAAATGTAAAAACCTTTTTTTAAATTCCAATAGAATATTTGTATATGGCGCAGGAAGATCAGGTCTAGTTGCTAAAGCATTTGCAATAAGACTTGTACACTTAGGAATGCAGACCTTTGTTGTTGGTGAAACAATAACTGCTCCAGTTAAAAAAGGAGATCTTGTTGTAATTGTTTCAGGTTCGGGGGAGACAATTCCCGCTGTTATGACTGCTGAGATTGGAAACAATCTTGGAGCTAAAGTTATTTCAATTACTGGTAAAAAAGATTCAGACATTGCAAAATTTGCTGACATTACTCTTTTTATTTCAGCAAATTGTAATGAGGTTGAACGTGAAAAATATGCACCTCTTGGTACTCTCTTTGAGGCTTGTGTTTGGATTTTGTTGGATGGAATTATTGCTGATCTTCTTGATAGTATCGGAGAAAGTGAAGAAGATATGCGCAGTAGACATGCAACTCTTGAGCAGTAAAAATTTATGTATATCTTATCCATAAATAATTAAGAGTAGTAATTTCATATTTTTTACATATCTATTATTAGAGGAAGATTTTATGCTAAGTAGGATAGTAAGTAGAAAATATATAATTTTTATACTTTTTTTGGTTCTAATTAGTTCAGGTTTAACAAATTGCTATAAATGTACAATAAATGAAAAAAAGTATCAGGTTTTAGATGAGAATTATTCAAATAAAGATAATTTAATTTTAGAAAATAGTTGCACTAAAAAAGTCAGCATTGGATTTATTAATATAACTGTTTTTGAGGCGTGGGATATGTTAAATTCAACTGAAGATGAAAAAAAAATATTAATTGATGTTAGACGGCTGCCTGAATATTTGACAGAAAGAATTGATGTCCCTAATCAGATTAGATGGCCCAAGTGGTTTGCTTATGAACTTACTGATGATGGCCCAGGTCCAATAAAAAACGAAGGTTTTCTTTTAGACTTATTTATAAAAATATTTGAGGATGAAGAAATTATTATCTATTGCAGAACGGGTAATAGAACATGCAGTGCAGCCCAAATATTAATTGATAATGGATTTCAAGGTACTGTCTACAACATGGTTGGTGGAATAACTGAATGGAAAGAAGCTTGTTTACCAATAGATAAAGGAATCTTTTCATTCTTTTAGAAAAAGTTATTTTTTAAATTTTCTTACTTTTATCAATTTTATAGGTAAATGTAGTAATATTAAAAAATAATAGTAAATCTATTAATTTAGTTTGAGATAACATTCTCACTTCAAGGGCCCGTGGGGTAGCTTGGCATCCTTCTACCTTGGG
>CAZKQS010000014.1:0-16042 GCA_964554985.1 uncultured Thermoplasmatales archaeon
AAAAGGAGTAAACCGACTTGGAAATATTTTTATTCCAAACAAATGCTATGGAGAGATACTTGAAAAAAGAATGCAGCCAATATTAAATGAAATTTCTAATGAAAAAAACAGATGGTCAACAAAAGAAATAATATGGGAATTTGGAAAACATTTAGAAAATGAAGAAAAAAAAGATGAATCAATTATATACTGGGCATACAAAAACAAGATACCAATATTTGTTCCAGGTATAACTGATGGAGCCTTTGGCTCACAGATATGGATGTATTACCAAGAACACCGTGATTTTACAATTGATCTACTAAAAGATGAACAAGATTTATCAGATATTGTGTTTGATTCCAAAAAATCAGGTGCTTTAATTATTGGTGGAGGCATATCAAAACATCATACCATCTGGTGGAACCAATTCAAAAATGGTCTTGACTATGTTGTATATAATACAACTGCTCAAGAATTCGACGGAAGCTTGTCTGGTGCTCAAACTCGAGAAGCAATAAGCTGGGGTAAAATAAAAGAAGAGGCAGACAACGTTACAATAGATGGAGATGCAACAATAATTCTACCTTTAATGATTAGTTCATTGATTGATAGAATATAAAAATATTTTACTTCCAAAAAAGAAGTTTCATTGCCTTTTTTATATTGCTGGGAAGAGTTACTAACTCATTTCCCTCATAAAGATCTTTAGCAGCTTTAACAAAAACCTTTACTGTTTCACCATAAAACCATCTTCCATAATCTGCATCAGCACGAGCTGGACTACCAACATATCCATCTTTTAAACCTAACTCTTTGAATTTTTTACCGAGAATCTTAGGACTATTTAGATTGCGATATATGCTCTGAAGATCCTTATATGATTCATCAAGTAGATAGGGATATTGGTATTTCATTAGACTAGTCTCCCTAAATCCAGCATGTATCTCTTTACTTGTATCAAAACCTAGTTTAGGCTCGTTTTTTTCAATCATTCCACCATAAAAATAAGGACTCCATGGCTCATAGCATTTCATATCATATTTTTTCTCAAGTTTTTGTATCGCTGAATATATACCTCTCAAATGACCTACAGCCATATGATAAGTACAAATAATCAAATATTTAAAACCATGACGTGCTAGATTTGAACCTATATCAAAAACAATATTTTTAACAGTTTTACTACTAGAAGAAATACTGCCCGGAAAATCAGTATTAAAATCACAAAAACCAACAGGAACACCGGGATACATAATATATTTTAGTTCACTTTTTTCTCTGTTCAATTCTCGTATTGCATCAGAAACAGCATGGGTTGCAGTTAGAAAATCTGTTCCAACTGGCAAGTGAGGACCATGTTCCTCCATTGGGCTGATTGGTAAAAAAACAATAGTTTTATCTTTATCAAATTCTTTTATTTTTTTCCAGGATAGTTCCTCAAATTTTATAACAGAAGTTATACTGCTCTTTTGTTTTTTCTTTTTCAAGTTGTAACCTCACATCCATCTTCTGTAATTATTACGGTGTGCTCTTTTTGAGATACCATACCGTTTTTTTGTTCAAAAAGCTGAGGGTAATGTCTTAAAAAACCTAGATAGCTTAATTTCCTAAGAATTATATCACTATTTTCAAACATCTCCTCAACCCATCTTTGAGCAAAGGGAAGGCTGTTAAATCTTTTTTTGAATCTATGAAACAAAATCCTTGATTTCTTATCTCTGATCAAGCGGGATCTAATTGAATTATTACAAATATAGATATTACTTCCTTTTCCTGATATAACATGACCTTCTCCATCGGTAGCAAACGGTTCAATTGCAATTACATTTCCAGGTTTTGGTTTAGTTATATTTTTTATATCATGGAAACTTGGAACAGACATACCTGAATGTAAAACGTATTTTTCAAGACTATGACCTGTCAAGTTATCAATTGGTTTAAACCCAAATGAATTAATTTTTTCTTGAACAATTTTTCCAATACTTGAAAGTTTTACATCAGGCTTCATATTTTTAATAGCAGAATCAAGAGCTTGAGATGATGCGTCAATTAAACTATTATATTTATCTGTTTCAACCTGTATAGTTACTGCAGTATCAGCTATATATCCATCAATATGAGTACCAACATCAAGTTTAACTAGATCTCCTTTTTCAAACTTTAAATTATCATCAACTCGAGGAGTATAATGTGCTGCAAGATTATTTCTAGCAATATTTACAGGAAAAGATAGATCTGCACCTAACTTTTTAATCTTTGATTCGACTTTTTCTGCAACATCATAAAAAGAAACACCTGGTTTTATTAATTCTGCCCCATAATCTCTTGCTTTAGAAGCAATTTCTCCTGACCGCATATATTTATCATAAATATCTTCATTCATCTTTTATCACTTCAAATATCTCATGCTTAGATAAAGAACCCTCACGAATAATCTTCAACTTTTTATCTGATACATCAACAATTGTTGAAGGTTTTGAAGAAAGAACACCATTATCAACATACACAGAAACACTATCTATAAAGATGTTACGAATATATTTAATACTATTTGGCGTTGGTTTACCATGGATATTAGCACTAGTACAAGTTATTGGACCAAAGTTACGTAGTATATATAAAGCATTTTTGTTATCAGGAATCCGAATCGCAACTTTTTTAAGATTAGATGTAACAATATCTGAAACAGTTTTTTTCTTATTTAGAATTAAACATAAAGGCCCAGGTAAAAATTTTTCAATTAACACTTTACTTTTTTTATCAATATAGGCAATTTTTTTTAAAGAATCAATATCTGAAACAGCAACAGATAAAGGCATACTAGTAGGTCTATTTTTGATATCAAATACTTTTTTTATTGAAGAATTATCTTTAATATCAGCACCTAATCCATATAATGTATCAGTTGGATAACAGATAATCTCTTTATTTTCTAAAGCAGCAACTGCTTTTTTCAAAATATTTTTTGACATAATAAAAAATTATTCTTCTTTTTTTATGAAATCACCTAGAGTCATACGTTTATTTCCTTGATGACTTAGAACATTTGATGGGACTTTTTCTATTTCTTCAAAAAGATTTATGTCAAGCTCCTTTTCAAGTTTAGCTGCGACTTTATCAGAGGGTTTCAAGTCTCCATTTTCAATTTTTGAAATAGTAACTGTTCTCTCACCTATTTTAAAACCTAATTTTTCTCTAGTTAAATCCTTTTTCTTACGTGCATTTTTTATAACACCAGCATAGTTTGAAATAAGTTCTTTTTGCATCTCTTTGTAAACATCTTTTTCTCTAGGTTTTTTTATCCTACTGACAATTGATTTATTTCCATCTACACTAGGTTTACCAAATGATTCAGCTTTTTTCCCATGTTTATATAAACAACTTGGGCAAAGCATCATTTTTACACCATCAACAGTAGCTGGCCTACACTCACAATCTCTTCCACAGAGTTCACATTGCATAAATAATCCCCAAATTATTTTTTTAAATCAACCCGGCTTTTTGAAGGGTCATTAAATCTTCTGTGCTTAATTTTTCACCACGTTTGAATCTTTCAAATATGTCATTTGCCTCTTTAGTGATAGTAGATTTTTCTTCAGCTTTTCTTGTTTTACGTCTCTTTTCTTTACCAGTAGAAATCTTCCGCTCAAAGTCATGGATCTTGTCTACACATTCAATAAATTCCTTATGTACCTTATCTGCCTCGATTTTTGTTGTAACAATTGTCTCTTGTATTTGATTTACTTTTTTAATCATGTTGTCTAGTTGATTTACTATCCCTATCATTTTGTTGTGTTCTTCTTGAGCGCGGCTTGCTAATTTTTCTACGTTATCATGTTGTTTTTCTGCTTTTTGTTTTACAATTTTTTCTTCTTCAAGTGCCTTTTTTAGTTTAGGATCCTTGTTTAGTTTTTCTTCTTGTTTTTTTATTTTTTTACTAAGATCAGATATTGTTTCAATCAGTTTTTTTTCTTTTTGTGGCGACATAGGCTGAGTCATTTGTTCATTTTCAAGAGTTCTAAGCTGTTTTTTTAATGACTTTATACTTGTCCCAGATGATGAAGACCTTTCTTTTTCAAGACCTTCGATTTCTTTTTTAATTTTTGAGAAATTCTTGTTGAGCTTATTTCTCTGATCTTTTGCATGCTGTACTCTCTCGTTTAATTCATCTCTTTTTTGTTTATGCCCAGATATCTCATTTCTAAGTTTTCTAATGTTTGAATTTAACTCATCTCTTTTTTTTGCTAAACTCTTTGATTTTTCATGAAGTTTGTTCCTTTTTTCCTTTAGAACGTTTGCTTTTTCTTGCAAGCTATCTTTTTCTGTTATTAGGTCATCTATTGCCTCAGCCATTTTTAATCACATGTTTTTTTTATTATTTCTAATCAAACAGGAAATATAAAGGTATTATTAAGTATTTTGAAAGATAAAAAATTGTTTATCATTCAATACCTGCCTTTAATCTTTGTCTAAATAGTATTATTCCATCTAAAACTACTGCAATAATACCTGTAATAAAAACCATATCAAAAACATTTGCTCCACCAATCACTGCATTAGTTGGAGATTTAATTGAATGGTTCAATAACTCAATCAAATGAAATACATCAGCACCGATTAATACCCCAATTGTACCAGATATATATGCAAGTGGTGCTGCTTTTTTAAAATCTTTGTATAAAAGAACTGCTGATAAAATACTAGCTACAACAGCTGGGAGAAAACCTAAGGGAATTTCTGCAACGATTCCTTTACCCGGATCAGGATAAGTCACAAAATAGGTCACTATTGAGACAATTGTTATACCAATCAGTATCTTTTTCCAGTGTATCTTCTTTTTATATGATAGATAAATGCTAAGAGCAATTGGTATAATTGCTCCACCCATGTTAATTCCTACATTCCAATTACCATATCTAAAAAGACCGATATTTGCAAGTACATTAGTTATCTGTATCTCAAAAAGTTTGATACTCCAAGGTATACCTAAAACTAGTGAACCAATTACAATTATAATTGCCTCAACTGATGTAAAACCCATATATCTAAAGGCCTTTGTTACAATTAGATATGCTATGTAAAATATAAGTATAGGTATACTTAAATAAAGTAACCATAAACCAATATCTATGATATCTATACTTGCAAATATAAACATAAACATTTTTTCCAGATATAGATATCATTTATAAACCTTCGTGATATACCCTTGAAAAAACTAGTGGTAACAATGAGCAAATTCCTCAAAAAAGAATGTGATTTAAGCTACTTTCATGATAATGGATACATTAGGAAAAAATGCGAAAAATGCGGTGCTTATTATTGGACACTTAATAAAGAATCCACGCTATGCGGTGATCAACCCTGTGTGAAATTTAGTTTTATAAATAATCCACTTGGGAAAAAACCAATGGATCTATCTGAAGTTAGAGAAAGTTTTTTATCTTTTTTTGAAAAAAACAATCACTCACGACTAAAATATCCTATAACAAATGAAAGATGTCCGGTTGTTGCAAGATGGAGAACTGATATTTATCTAACAATTGCATCTATTGCTGATTTCCAGCCACATGTTACATCAGGTGAAGTACCACCCCCCAAAAATCCTTTAGTTATTTCTCAACCCTGCATAAGACTTAATGATTTAGATGAAGTAGGTGTTAGTGGAAGACATTTGACTATGTTTGAAATGATGGGGCATCATGCATTTAATAAAAACAAGGATGAGATATATTTTAAAGAAGAAACAGTAAGGTTATGTGACAAATATTTTTCTGAAATTATAGGCATTCCAAGAGAAAAGATAAACTACAAAGAACAACTCTGGTTTGGAGGTGGAAACGCTGGACCCTGTCTTGAAGTTTTAGCTAGTGGTCTTGAGATTGCAACATTAGTTTTTATGAACATGAAAGAAGACAGCAAAGGAGACTTTGAAATTGAAGGAAAAAAATACTCGCCAAATCCGCTTAATATTGTTGATACCGGATATGGTCTTGAGAGAATATCCTGGATTACAAAAGGCACAAAAACAGTATATGAAAGTGTTCTAATAGATATAATAAAATGGATTGAGAAAAACTGTGAAAATAAGGATGATAAAAAAAGCCTCTATTCACTTGCTGATCACTCGAAGTGTCTTTCTTTTATGCTTGGTGATGGAATTGTTCCATCGAATGTAAAAGCAGGATATCTAGCTCGCTTAATTATTAGAAGGTCTATACGATTTATTGACAAAATTAAACTAAACAAATCACTAAAAGAACTTGTTTTTGAAGAATTAAAATTACTTGAGAGAGATTTTCCATCACTTAAAGAAAATAAAAAACAAATTGGTGAAATTCTAGATATTGAGACAAAAAAATATTATGATACTCTATCTAAAGGCGAGGGGTTAGTTAAAAGAATTCTTAAAGAAAAAGGAAAAATTGATGAAAAAGAACTAATAAATTTATATGACACACATGGAATGCCACCTGAAATTGTAAAAAACATATCAAAAAAAGAAGGGCACAAGATAGAAATTCCCAAAAATTTTGAATCAATGGTAGCCGGCCTACATTCACATGAAGAAAAAACAAATGAAACAGATAAAAAAAAGGAAAAGAAAAGTTTACCTGAAACTGAAAAGTTATATTACCAAGATCATTATCTAAAAGATTTTGACGCTGAAGTTATATGGCAGAATAAAACAAATAATGGTACAGAAATAATTCTTGATAAAACAGCTTTTTATCCAGAAGGCGGAGGGCAGCCTGGTGACAAGGGTATTTTTATAAAAAACAGCGAAGAATTTAAAGTACTAAATACAAAAAAACAGGGAAATTCGATAATACATATCATTGACAAAGAACTAAAAAAAGGAGATAAAATCAAAGGAAAAATTGATTGGGAACATAGATACACACTTATGAAGCACCATACTGGAACACATTTAGTAAATGGTGCTTTAAGAAAAGTCCTTGGAAATCATATATGGCAGGCAGGGTCTCAACTAGAACTTTCAAGTGCAAGATTTGACTATTCACATTATCAACCACTTTCCGAAAAAGAAATAAAACAAATCGAAAAAAGAGCAAATGAATATATCAAAAGAAAAGTAGATGTTGAAAAAAGAATCCTTGATAGAAACACAGCAGAAAAAACATATGGATTTAGACTTTATCAAGGAGGAGTTCCACCTGGAAACAGTATCCGCGTACTAAATATCCCTGGAGTTGATGTAGAAGCATGTGGCGGGACACATCTAAACAATACAAAAGAAATTGGAAAAATTAGAATTATTAAATCAGAAAGAATCCAAGATGGCGTGAATAGAATCATTTTTGCTGCAGGAAAAATGGCTGATAAATATCAAGAAGAAGAAAAGAAAACATATAATGAAATTGCAGAACTTTTAAAAGAAAATTTTGAAATCAAAAACCATGAAAATATATCTAATCAACTCAAAGAAATAACAACTATTTTCTCAGTTCCACAGGATAAAATCAAAAAAACAATTAAAAGGTTTTTAAGAGAGTCTAAAATTAAAGGAAAAATAGAAGTAAAAGACTTAAAAACAGCTGGTGAAAAACTATTCAGCAAATGGAAGAAAACTCAAAAAGAAAAAAAGAAAGTTTCAACTGATAAAGTTGAAGAACTTTTTAATAATGCAATAGAAACAAATAAAGGAGTTAAGATTGTAACTGGATGTGTATCAGGAGAAGCAGCATCTGTTGCTGGAAAACTTGTTAAAAATAAAAATGTTGTCGCTCATATTTATGATGGGAAAAAACTTGTATCAATGGCCTCTGAAAATATGGAGATAGATTTAAGAAAAATTGCTCCTGAAATAGGAAAAGTCCTAGGTGGCTCAGGTGGTGGAAAAACACATATGACCCAATGCGGCGGGCCGAATCAGGATAAAATAGATAAAGCAATAGAAAAAGCAATTATTCTAACTAAAGAAATCTTAAGCTAAAAAATATTTTTATGCTGATAGTGGCCAAATCATGTGAACTGCTGTAATTACAACAATCGTTGAAATGCACATTACTGCTACTAGCCACGGAGGAATTCTTAATGAAGTTTTTTCTTCTGCATCAAAATAACGGATAAGACCTGCTGCAGAATGAAAACCCTCGCCTTTATTTTTCTTTGCCATAGTTTATGCCTCTATTTACTAAATGCATGCATATACATATAATATTTATGCTTTACTGTTATTGTAATTTTTAATATTTAAAATTCAATATTTTTATGCCTCTACTTTATAAATAAAGAATATATCCAAATATTCAATTAGATTAAGTATTTAAGTTAAATAGCTATTCTATAACTGAGGAGATGGGAAAATATATGATTAAAAGAAAATTATATATAATATTATTAGCCAGTGTTTTTTTAGTGTGTTTGCTAACTACATCAATATCTGCAGATTCAAATCTTTCATTTAAACTTATAGATAGTGACTATGACGGCGATCCAAATGAATTCTTTCCACTATCATATTATGATATATGGGGTGATGGAACATACATATATGCAGCTTGTTCATCCCATGGTATAAAAGCATATAGTTTTGATGGCAATAATTTTAAAGTAATCGCTTCTCATAATGATTGCTCAGGAGATAATTGTTATTACAGAAGCATTTGGGGAGATGGAGAGTATATATACGTAGGCTGTGCAGATGGTGGAATTCGGGCATATTCTTTTGACGGAGATAATTTTGAACTTTTAGATCATCAGGACGATGGAGAATATTATACCGATGTTTTAGGTGATGGGGAATATATCTATACTGCATGTAGTAAAGGTGGAATTCGAGCGTACTCATTCGATGGAAATAATCTTACTTTATTAGATACCGTTAATGATAACGAGATTAAATTTTATTCAAGTATTTGGATTGAAAGTGAATATATTTATGTCGGATGTAGTGATAACGGTATTTACACATACTCCTTTGACGGAAAAAGTTTTAATTTAGTCGCCACTCATTATGATAATGTAAAATATGGAAATCTTATGGGCGATGGAGAATATATCTATACTGTTTGTAGTGAAGATGGAATAAGGGCATTTACTTTTAATGGAAACAACTTGAGCTTGCTAGATACACAATATGATGGAGGAAAATATTATGATATTTGGGCGGCTGATGGATACATATACGTCGCTTGTTTCAAAGAAGGAGTTCGTGCATACTCATTTGATGGGGAGAATTTTAATTTAATTGCAACAAGACATGATGAAGGATTTAACAGAGTTGTACCATATTATGGCGTTTGGAGTGATGGAGAGTATGTTTATACTGCAAGTGAACTCGGCGGCCTAAGTGCATATTCTTTAGAAGCTACAGATAATATTGACCCAAATGAAACAGTTAATGGAGACGAAGATAAAGATGGAACACCCGGTTTTGAAATACCAATTTTGTTGATTTCTTTAGCTTTATTTTTATTCTGGAAAAAAAGAGGATTTGTATTATGAGAAAAATATTAGTAGTTATACTAGGTTTTTTGATGATAGCAATTAGTTTAAGCGGATGTACTGAAAATTCGGGAGAACAAAAGGGCAATATAGATTTAAAAACAACTGCTTCTTTTGCAGGAGGTAATGGAACAAAAAATAATCCTTATCAAATAACACATATCGAACATCTTTATAACATACGTGAGAATCATAAAGAATTTTTTATTTTAATAAATGACCTTGATTTCAATAACGATGATAATTATTTGCATATAGAGAATAAACCAGATAACAATTCAGGAGATGGTTGGCTTCCAATAAGTACATTTAATGGTAATTTTGATGGACAAAACCATAAGATCAATAATCTATTTATTAATCGAAGTGAGATTGAGTTTATTGGTCTTTTTGGAAAAATATCGTCAGGTTCTAAGATTAACAGACTTGGTCTAGTTGATATAGAGATATTAGGAGATAGTTATGTAGGTGGTATTGCTGGAAGAAATCAAGGGTATATCTCTAATTCATATTCAAAAGGAAGTGTAATCGGGGCAGATTATGGATATATAGGTGGTCTTGTAGGAGAGAATCAAGGCTCTATTTATAAATCTTATACAATGGGAAATGTAACTGGCGATTCTTATGTTGGTGGTCTAGTAGGATACTCTCATTCAGGTTCTATTTCAAATTGTTATTCAACTTCATTTGTAACTGGAAGTTATTACGATGCTGGTGGTCTAGTTGGAAGTAATGCTGGTTCTATTAATAATTCATACGCAACTGGAAAAGTAACTACTGGAAAGGGTTATTATGCCGGTGGACTAGTTGGAACTAATGATGGAGGTGTTATAAATTCATTTTATAATAACGAAACTTCTGGACAAACACGCGGTATAGCATTTGACTATACTAGTAGTGTAGTAACTGGCAAATCCACAGAAAATATGTTGAAATATGAAACCTTTGAAAATGCAGGTTGGGATATAGAAAAAATAGAAGATTATGACAATGAAATTTGGTTTATAGATGAGGATAATGATTATCCTAGTCTTGGGCCGGATAAATGAAATTCTTATGTTTGTCAAAATCTCACCAATCCTATTTTTTATATTATCTTGGGAATAAAATTATTAAATGATGGAAAATTATTAATTATTGCATTTTATTTTGTTTTGTTGTGATGGGATGAAAAAAAGCATATCAATAATTGTAGGGCTTTTGGTAGTAACAGTTTTCATTAGTATAATTTCTGTTCATGCTTATAGTTCAAATGATGAAGAAATTCTTTTTGCTTCTGGAAATTCGTCAAATAATCCTATTGAGATTTACACTATTGAAGATCTTGATGATATTCGCAATGATCTTAACGGTAGTTATGTTCTCATGAATGATCTTGACTTCAATGATGATTCTAGTTATGCTGACCCTGGTGCTAATAAAGCTGGTTTTACCACAGGTTCTGGTTGGAATCCAATTGGCATATATGATTCTGAAGACCCTGATCTTTCTTTTACTGGAAACTTTGATTGTCAAAGATATAAAATATCAAACTTGTTTATTAACCGTGATGATAAAAGCCATATAGGGTTATTTGGATATATAAGTAGCACTGCCAAACTATTCAATTTTAGTTTAATTGATGTTGATGTAAATGGAAATAAGTTTGTAGGAGCTTTGATAGGGCTTAACAGAGGTTCTGTTTCTAATTGTTATTCAACAGGTGTTTTATATGGGAGTAGTAGTACTGGTGGACTAATAGGAGATAATTGGAATTCTATCTCCGATTCTTATTCAACAGCAAAAGTAACAGGTATTGGAAATCTTATTGGTGGTCTGACAGGACGTAACGATGGTTCTGTTACTAATTGTTATTCAACTGGAAGTGTTACAGGAAATATTTTTGTTGGTGGTTTGATAGGTCATAATGAAGGGTCTGTTTCAAATTCTTATGCAAAAGGTATTGTATCTGGGAGTAGTAGTACTGGTGGGCTAATAGGTAATAACGATGGTTCTGCCTCTAATTCTTTTGCAAAAGTTGGTGTAAATGTTACAGGAAACAATGCAGGTGGTCTTGTTGGAAGAAATAAAGGTTATATATCTGATTGTTATGCGATAGGAAGTGTTATGGGCAATGATAATGTTGGCGGATTAGTAGGATATAATTTAAGTGGCAGCGTTTCTACTTCTTTCTATGATAATGAAACTTCAGGGGAATCTAATAAAGATACCTCAATAGGTAAATATACTGAAGATATGAAGAATATTACTACGTTTAAACGCGCAGGTTGGGATATAGAAAAAATTGAAGATTATGAAAATGAAATTTGGTTTATAGATGATGGTAATGAGTATCCTAGTCTTGTTTTTGAATATTCATTTTATGTAGATAACGGACATGATCCTAGTGAGGACGATACTAAAGACACAGTTAAAAAGGATAACGATGATACAACCGAAACGGTTGATAGAAACGAAGATGATACTGGAACTCCTGGTTTCACAATTTTAATACTATTTTTATCAATTGGTTTCATTTTTTTAGCACATAAAAAAAGATTCAATTGAAACCACTTAATTATTCTAAATTTAAAAAACAAACTCTTAACCTAAACCATCAATTTTTACTATTTTAAACACAAAGACCCGTTGTTAATAAATAGAAAACATCTAAATATGTTTTTATTATACATGGTTTTAAGGGTGTAGGTAAATGAAAGAAATTGAGGCGCTTATTAATAAAGCTTTAAAACTTAAAGATGGTGGACTAAAGGAACACGAAATCGCTGATGAATTAAATGTATCAAGAGAAACAGCTGGATGGCTTTTAAGTAAAGGTAAAGAAAAAAAACCAGCTGGTGGAGATATAAAAGTCGGCTGGCGTTCTGTAGGAGTTTATCCAAGTAGAATTAGTTCCATTTCTGATGCGTTATGTGATATTATACTTGAAGAATGCGACGAGGTAGACACAATTGTTGGTGTTGCAATAAATGGCATACCATTTGCTACAGCTGTTGCTGAAAAACTTGATCTTGAGATGGCTGTTTTCAGACCACATCATGAAAAAAGTGGAGCATTTTCATCAAATTATGCAAGTGTAGAAGGGAAAAAAGTAGTCCTTGTAGATGATGTAATAGGCACTGGAACAACATTCAAAAGCACACTAAAGGCAACAAAAGATGAAAAAGGTGAAACACTACTATGCCTAGCTGTTATAAATAAAACAGCAATCAATAAAATAAACAATACAAAACTCAGAGCACTTATACGTACAAGACAAATATAAAAACCAAGAGTTCATAATATTTTCTGGAGAAGAAAAAACAAATGCATTGGGCTAATGTTTTTGCTGAAGATTTACTAAAAGAAGAAAAGAAACATATTCTTGCAACAGGTATTACACCCTCAGGACCTATTCATATTGGTAATATGCGTGAGGTTTTGACAACTGATGCAGTATACCGTGCAGTCTTAAAAAAAGGAGGCGATGCAGAGTTAATCTATATCGCTGATGACTATGATAATTTAAGAAAAGTATATCCTTTTTTACCAAAAACCTATGAAAAATATGTGGGTATGCCAATATCTGAAATACCATGTGTTTGTGGAGAACATGAAAGCTATGCTGATCACTATCTTTTTTCTTTTCTTGATTCATTAAAAGAACTTGGAATTAACCCAACTGTGTATCGTGCTAGTGAAATGTATAAGAGTGGAATGTATAGCGAAGCAATTCAAACAGCTCTTGAAAATACACAAAAAATAAGAGATATAATAGAAAAAATTTCTAAAAGACAACTTCCAAAAAATTGGATTCCATTTAATATTTTATGTGAAAAATGCAGGCGAATGACAAAAACAAAACCAGCTCTATACAGCTATCCATATATAGAATACACATGTGAATGCGGATATGAAGGAAAAGTAGATATCAGAAAAAATGGAATCGGTAAACTTCCATGGAGAGTTGATTGGCCTGCACGCTGGAAGATACTAGATGTTACATATGAACCATTTGGTAAAGACCATGGGACAGTGGGTGGAACTCATGACACTGGAGTTGCTATCTCTAAAGAAATATTTGATTACAGCCCTCCAAAGTACAATATGTATGAATTTATTCTACTCAAGGGAAAAGGTGCAATGCACAGCTCTAAAGGAACAGCACTTTCAGCTGAAGAAATGCTAGAGATGACACCACCTGAAGTTTTGAGATTTCTACTTATGAACAATCAGCCAAACAAACATATTGCATTTGATACAGGTATTGGACTACTAAATTTAGTTGATGATTACGACAAGATTGAAAGAGTATATTTTGGTGCGGATGAAAAAGAGAAAGGAATGAAGGATTTAAAATCAGTATATGAACTATCTCAACCATATAACATTCCAGAAAAAATGCCTGTTCAAATCTCATATAGACACCTAGTTACACTTGTTCAAATAGCTGAAGATTGGAATGATTTAAAAAGAATTCTAAGAAGAACAAATCAGATTCCAGAGGAACTTACAAAAGATGAAGAAAACAGGATAAAAAGAAGAGCAGACCATGCAAAATACTGGCTTAGTAATTTTGCACCAGAAATGGTTAAATTCAAAGTTCAAAAGAAACTTGGTAAACTAAATATTGATATCGAGCAAAAAGGATTTTTGAAAATACTTGTTCAAAAACTAGATGAAACAAAATGGGAAGCTGAAAACATACACAACGCTATATATGAAGCAACTCAAGAAACAAAAATTTCACCAAAAAAAGCATTCCAAGCAATTTATCAGATAATTCTATCTAAAAACAGAGGACCGAGAGCTGGCTTTTTTTTATCAAACCTAGATAGTGATTTTGTAAAAAATAGAATAAAAGAAGCAGTTAAATAATGGTTTTTTGTTAAATCCAAAAATACTTGCCTATGAAATTTTATATAAAAACTTATGGTTGTACTGCAAACAAAGCAGATGAAAGTTTGATTAAAGGAATTATTTTAGAAAAAAAACATAGTATTGTAGATAACATTGAAAACTCAGATATAATCATCGTTCTTACATGTACTGTAATAAACACTACAGAACAAAAGATATTATCAAAACTTAAGAAATACAAAAAACTTGGGAAAAAAATTATTGTAGCTGGCTGCATGGCATCAGTTCAATCAAATAAAATTAAAGAAATTTTACCTGACGCAAAACTGTTACCACCACAATATTCACATCATATTTTTGATTTAATAGAAAATAATAAAATACACTTTAAAGAAAAAGACAAAACAATTTTTCCAAAAAAATATAACTCAGTTTTTGCACCAATATCAATATCTGAAGGATGTATGTTTTCTTGTTCTTATTGTATTACAACCATTGCTAGGGGAAAACTCCGCAGTTTTCCAATAGATGAAATAAAAAAAGAAGTATGCTTTGCAGTAAAAAATAATTGCAAAGAAATACAAATTACTTCTCAGGACACAAGCTCATATGGACTTGATAGAAAAAAAAATCTTGGAGATCTTCTATTGAAAATATCAAAAGTAGAGGGCGACTATAGAATACGTGTGGGGATGATGAATCCTCATACATGTAAAAAAAATTTTGAATTAATACAGAGTGGTTTTAATAATTCAAAAATCTTCAAATTTATTCATCTACCTGTTCAATCAGGTGACGACCTAATTTTAAAAAAAATGAATAGAAAATACTTTGTAAATGATTTTTTTGAAATAACTGAGAAATTTAAGAAAAAATTTCCAGATATGACTCTAGCAACCGACATAATTGTCGGTTTTCCAACTGAAGATAAAGATCAATTCAAAAAAACAACTGAATTGATAAAAAAAATAAAACCAGATATAACAAATATAACTCGTTTTTCAGCAAGACCAAAAACACTTGCAAAAAAAATGGAAGGTAGAATTGATACAGAAATTGTCAAAGAAAGATCAAAGAAACTAACCCAGATATGTAAAAAAATTTCATATGAAAAAAATAAAGATAAACTTGGTAAAACATATAATGTACTGATTACTGAAAAAGGTAAAAATAATACTTTTGTTAGTAGAAATGATAACTATAAGCCAGTTGTTTTAAAAGAAAATGTGGAAATTGGACAATTTTACAAAGTAAAAATTACAAATTATGCTCCAACCTATTTAGTCGGAAGTATTATATAATAAAATAGTGTTTTGAGGGATGTGGAAGGGATGATTAGAGTAGCAATCAACGGATTTGGAAGGATAGGTAGAAACACATTACGTGCAGCTTTTGGACATTCAAAATATGGAGAGCAATTTGAAATAGTTGCCATAAATGATCTTGGTAACACAAATACTCTTTCTCACTTGTTAAAATATGACTCTATTTATGGAAAGTTTGACGGAAATATTGAAGTTAAAAACAATGGAATTAAAGTAAATGGTCATTTCATTAACTTCTATTCACAAGTAAACCCATCAAAATTGCCTTGGAAGGAAAACGATATAGATGTAGTAATCGAGTCCACTGGTATTTTTAGAAATAGAGAAGATGCTAGTAAGCATCTTTCGGCTGGTGCAAAAAAAGTAATTATCTCAGCACCTGCAAAAGATCCTGATATAACAGTTGTACTTGGTGTAAACGAGCA
>CAZKQS010000015.1:0-15650 GCA_964554985.1 uncultured Thermoplasmatales archaeon
TCAGGGTTCTTTTCTCAATATTTTCGAGAGTGGGAAATAATTTCGGGACTACACATTTTATTTTTTTTAGTGAAAAGATAATATAACAATTCTTACATTACAATTAAACAATGGCTGATAAAAGTAAGTTAATAGAACTTTTAAAAAATTGCGGAGCAATAAAATTCGGACGTTTTGTGTTAACCTCTGGTGCTGTAAGTGACTACTATGTAGATATTAAAAAAGCAAGCACTAAACCAGATGTTTTAAAAAAAATAGTTAAAATGATGGCAGAATACACAGAGGACTATGATTATCTAGCTGGAATGGAACTAGGTGCAGTACCTCTTCTTGTCGCATTATCACTTGAGACAGGTGTACCCTATGTTATAATTAGAAAAGAAAAGAAAGGACATGGAACAAGTAAACAAATCGAAGGTGACAATATAAACAATAAAAAGGTACTTATAATCGAAGATGTAACCACAAGCGGAGGATCAGTTGTTAAAACAATTAATACAATCAGGCAAAACAAAGGTCTAGTTGATGAAGTGCTTGTTGTAGTTGACAGAGAAAGTGGTGCTGAAGAAAAACTACATGATCATGATGTAAATTTTATACCGCTTTTATCAGTATCTGAATTTTTAAAAAAATAGTGTAAATTAAATACAAGAAATTTATTTAAACAAATCCTTTCGGAGGAATGATTAATTTGAAAGTCTTAGTTGTCGGGGGCGGTGCTAGAGAACACGCCATTTGTGATGCTGTTTGTAGATCAAAAAATGCAGAACTCTATTCAGTAATGAAAAATGTTAATCCAGGTATTAAAAACCTAGCTAAAGATTATAAGATTGAAAAAGAAACAAATGTCGATTCGGTTGTAGATTACGCAATTGAAAAACAAATTGATATAACTATAGTTGGACCAGAAGCACCACTAGAAATGGGTCTTGTTAATAAACTAAAAGAAAAAAAAATAAATGCAGTTTCACCAACAAAAGAAGCAGCAAGAATTGAAACAGATAAAGAATGGATGAGGAAATTACTCAAAAAATACAAGATACCAGGTCAACTTAAATTTGAAACATTTACTGATCCAAAAAAAGCAAAAAAATACATTGAAAAATTAGATCTCGAGGTTGCTTTAAAACCAATTGGTCTTACAGGTGGAAAAGGAGTAAAAGTATTTGGTGACCATTTTAAAAATATTGATGAAGCAATGGACTATGTAAATAATGTAATTAATAAAGAAATAGGTGGAGAATCAAAGATTTTGGTTGAAGAAAAAGCAATTGGCGAAGAATTCACCCTTCAAGCTTTTTCAGATGGAAAAACAATTCTACCTCTTCATGCTGTTCAGGACCATAAAAGACTACTTCCAGGTGATAAAGGGCCAAATACTGGAGGTATGGGTGCTTATTCATGTGAAAATGGATTATTACCGTTTCTTTCAAAGAGCGATTATGAAGAAGGAGCGCATATTCTTCAAAAAATAGTTGAAGCTTTAGACAAAGAAAAATGTCGATATATCGGTGCGATTTATGGTCAATTCATGCTTACTTCAAATGGTCCAAAAATAATTGAGATAAACGCTCGTTTTGGCGATCCAGAAGCAATGAATGTTTTATCGTTACTTGAGACAGATTATGTTAAAATTTGTGAAGCAATGTTGAATGGAACTCTAAACAAGAAAAAAATTAAAATGAAAAAGAAATCAACTGTTTGTAAATATGTTGTACCCGAAGGCTATGGTGTAAAGAGCCTAGATGGCAAAAAAGTATATGTAGATGAGAAAAAAATAAATGATGTAGGATCACGCTTATTTTATGCATCAGTAAATAAAGTGAATGATTATGTTACTACTACTACCTCGAGATCTTTAGCAGTTGTAGGTATTTCTGATAAACTTATTTCAGCTGAACAATTATGTGAAGATGCATTGAAATTTATTAAATCAGATCATATATTTATTAGACACGATATTGGAACTGAGGATCTTATAAAAAAACGTATCAAACATATGAACAAGATTCGTGGAATGTAATAAAAATGAAGGAAGAAATCTTTGTTTACTTTATTGGAACAGCTGGTTCAGGTAAATCTACCCTTACAGATAATTTTAAAAAATGGATGAATCTTAAGGGCCTAGACGCAATAACAGTTAATTTAGATCCAGGTGCTGAGAATCTACCATATGACCCAGATGTAGACATCAGAGATTGGATTTCGCTTAGAGAAGTAATGGAAACTTATTCTCTTGGACCAAATGGCGCTCAAATCGCATGTGCTGATATGCTTGCATTAAACACTGAAGACGTAAAAAAGAGTATTGATTCTTTTAAAACTGATTATGTACTTATGGATACACCTGGGCAGCTTGAATTGTTTGTTTTCCGGGAAGCTGGTAAATATATAATAGAATTTTTTCAACCAAAAAGATCTATAATTGGTTATTTACTTGATCCCTATCTTGCAAAAACAGCTTCTGGTTTTGTCTCCCAAATTTTACTTTCTCTAAATACAAATTTTAGGATCGGTAAACCCCATATGAACATTTTAAGTAAATCTGATTTATTAGAAGAAAAAGAACTTGATAAAATTATGAGATGGGGTAATTCTACTTTTGAACTTGAAGATGCAATATACAATGAAAAAGCTTCAGTTTATAGAGAAATGAGTGAAAAGATTCTAGGTTTAATTTCAGAATTTCAGGAAAAAACAAGGCTTTTTAAAACAGCTATTCCAGATTATATGGGTATAGATGACATATATACATCTATTCAGATGCAGTTTAAAGGTGGAGAAGATCTAACTCCTGATTAAAAAATCATTCAATATTTATAATCTCAATTTTTTTAACTTTCTTTTCAAATTGTAATAGTTTTATTGCAAAAATCTTACCGCTAATATTCTGCTTTAATGGATTATACATTCTAGGTCCCTTAAATTGAACAGTACTTCCATATTTAATTTGAGGAAGATGAAACCGTGGCATAAAAACTACAAAACAATCTACTGGTTCTTTATTTATATTCATTATATCTACTTTAAAAGATTCTTGTTCTTCAATAATTTCATCACATTCAATAATTAAGCCATCATAGCCAATATTTATATCTTTTATATCAAAACTAGCTTGATCTTTACTTCTTACAAATAATTTCAGTTTGTATAATCCTTTTTCAAAATCAGTTGTATCCCATTCGTATAATACTGAATTCTTAACCTCAATAGATTTTGTACAGAGTTCTATCCAATCATTATCGTATTTATAGTATAAACTAAAGTTAGCAAAATCACTTGAATTTCCAGTTCCATTCATAGCTGTTCCATTTATTTTTATTTTACCTTTCTTTAAGTATTGGGAAATATCTAGATCAGCTATCGGCGGAGCATCTGATAGATTAATTGATTTGAGAATATTGATTCTCCCAGCTCCTTGAGTATATTCATCATACATAGATCCATTTGAAGCAAATAATTTAACAGCATCTTGTTTCAGACGATCTTTAATATCCTTTGGAGACAAATTAGGATGCAACTGCAAAAGAAGTGCAGCAGCTCCAGAGACATGTGGAGTAGACATACTTGTTCCTGAAAGTGTTGCAAATCCGTTATTTAACCATGTGCTTTCTATATACATACCTGGTGCTACTAGATCTGGTTTAGTTTTTCCGTTCAAAGTTGGACCTCTAGAACTACTAGGATCTACCCTATCATAAGAATTAGAATTTCCAACAGTTATTGCTTTTTCTGCACAACCTGGTGAACTAATTGTATGATAATCAGAACCATTATTTCCAGCTGCAGCAACTACTGTTACTCCGCAATCAACGGCTTGATTGACCCATTTGCTCATATTGTCATTTGGATCTCCTTCACTAACTGTTCCAAAACTTAATGATATTATATCAACATGATCTGAAGTATCAAAATCACCATTAGGATCAACTGCTCGAGTCATAGCACTCTCAAGCCAGCTTTCATTCCCCCAGCCATCTTTATTTAAAACACGATATGCATAAAGTGAAGCTCCTGGTGCAACACCTAAGGCTATTCCAGCACAATGGGTTCCATGACCATTTTCATCATCTGGATCATGATCATCTTCTGGAAGCTTATCAAACCAAACTTCATTTTCTTCATCGTATCTATTAAATTCAACAAAATCATCTCCATCAACAACTGTATAATCTAGTCCAAATCCTCCACCTAATAGACTGTGATCATAATCAATACCAGTATCAATTATTGCAATACTTATTCCTTCTCCAGTTATTTCTCTTCCTTTAGTATCATGTAAATTCCACACTTTATCTGCATTTATCTTACTTACCCCCCAAGATATAGGATCAGATTGTATCTTTATTTTTTTAGGAACTCTTATATTTTTGACATAATCTAAAGATTTTATAGAATCAATCACATCATTTGGTATGTTTTTAATTACTATAGAGTTTGAAAAAAGTTTAAAATCATGGGTAAATACGTCTTTAATTCTATAACTTGATCCAAGAATATTAAGAATATCTAACTTTGCCTTTAAATGCATTGAATCAAGTTTTGATTTATATTGTTCAACTTTATCTTTTAAAAAATTTCCTTTTAATATATTACTATTTGAAAAAAAATTTTTAATTTTTCCTCTGAAGGATAAGATTGACTCATCCTTAAACTCAATTATAAAACTATTTTTTAATGACAAACCTATTTTTTCTTTATTGATTCTAGTATTTGTAGTAGTTATACCAATTGCAAAACTTGACAATGATTGAACAACCAATAAAATTATTACTAAACAGATTAGATAGGTTTTTATAGATTTAAATGACAAAGTATTATTTTTAAACATTAATAATAGTTTATATATTAATATATAAAAAGTTTATTACTCAAATCTTACCGGTTTTTTACTTTTTGATAGTAAAGTCACTCTAGAATCTTGTTTTTCCATTGAAAAATAATAACCTGTTTTTTTGCTAAGTTTTTTACTAAAATTTTTGATCATTTCATGTGAAGGCATATTAGCTAGGTTCATTCTTTTCCTAGAGTATCCAACAAAAACATATCCTTTAGGTTCAATAAACATTGGATCTGCTTTTTTGTCAAGCTTGGCATATTCATCAATATACCTTTCATCCATGTTCCATCCATTTACTAAAGTATGTCTGATAACAGTTCTTGTATCTAGAGAAGGCAATAATTCTAATGTTTTGTTTAATCTTTTCCAACCATCAGAAATTTTTGGTGAACAGATCTTTTTGTATACTTCTTTGTTTGGTGCAACAACTGATACATAAAGTTGTTTTGGTAAAGTATCCATTTTTTCTAGAGCCTTTGGAATAGTTCCATTTGTTACTAAAAATGTGGTTATTCCTTTTTTATGACACAATTCAAAAAATTCTCCTAGTTTTGGATACATTGTTGGTTCACCAGTTAGTGAACATGCTAACATATTTGGATAATTTGCTTCCTTCCATTTTTTTTGATTGCACCTGCCATCTCCTTTAAAACCAGTTATTAGACGCCTTTGTTGCTTGATTGATTCTTCAAGAATAAATTCTGGTTCATCAATTTTTTTAAAACCATCATCTGGAAAACTCTGGTTTCTCCAGCAGAACAAACAATTATGTGTGCACTGATTGATCGTTGGTGTCATCTGAAGGCATCTATGTGTATCTATACCATAAAATGTCTGTTTATAGCATTCTCTACCAAATAAAAGACTCTGCCTCATCCAGTGACATAGTTTTACACCAGAATGATTTCCAACAATACCATATTGTTGTTTTTCAAGTATTTTTTTGAATTCAGGATTCATATAACTTTCTTTTTTGGGCTAAACAGGCTTACTTATTTAACTTTTTTTGAGTTTTTTTAAAAAATTGAAATTAACCGTATTGTTATACATATAACGTTTAAACCTCATTATAACATCTAAAATACACATTTTGTGACTATAATAACACAATGTATAAATAGGTAATCAAACAATAAATAATATATTAGAAAAATAATAAAAATATCTCTACATACAAAATATAGGGGGGTAAAAAATACGGAAAAAAACAATATTATAAAATATTTTTTAAGCGTGTTAATTGTATTGATGATTTTACTACCAGTAATTACAACATCTTATAGTGCAAAAAAAACTAGCAATATTGAGGGTTTTGATAAAGGACCTTCAAGTTTACCAGTTGTACCAATGAAAAAAGCTACTTTAGTTGGTTTTGACAAAGAGTCATTGATTGATGATTATGCGTTTTTAGCAAGCGTACCAACCTCAGTTTTTCAATATGATAATAAACTTTTTTCTAATCCTTTACTTTTTTTTGAAGAATATTTTAATTATGAAAACGATTGGGAAAGAACATTAAATCCTCGGCAGGGTCTCAATTATTTTCTGGAAGATTATCTAAGCTATAGCAGTGGTAAATTAGATCAGATGACACTTGTAAATGTACCAGAAAATAAAATTGATAAGAGCGAATGGGATGCAGAAGAATATGTTATGATTAAAGGAGACAATCCATATACTGTCTCAGAGGAGATTGCTAAAAAAGATTGGTCATATAGTGATGATATAGTAATTGCACCAGTAAAAGAAACTTATGAAAATCCTGAAATTAAACAAATAAATTCTAAAAAAGGAGTATTTGGATCGTGTAATGTTGAACGAAAAGAATTTGACATGGTTCGACCAGTTATTGGAACAGGTGCAACTTATGATACATTTGAAATTAAGAACAAACAATATAAATATGTTTTAACAAAAATGAGTTGGACCGGTAAAGAAGATTATGATTTTCAATTATATGATCCAAAATTAGGTATGGTAGAAACAGCTTTTAACGCATATAATGCACCTTATCCTTTTTATGAGTTGGTTGGCTCTTTTATTTATAATTACGGTGATTGGGAAGTAAGTGTAAGTGCTCAAGCAAAAAAATCAGCAGCTGAAAAAGTAACAGGTAAAATGGAAGATATGTGTTATTACACAACACCTGAATTAACTAAACTAAATTCATTATTAAAATGCAATAAAGTTAACATCCAAGTTGCATTACTTCCAGGAATAACTGTTCCCTTAGAATCTACACCTTACGGCTGTAGAGATATTAAAATTACTTTAAAATGGAATAATCCAAATGCAAATCTAGGTTTTACAGTTATAGATCCTATTGGATCTGAAATAACTAGTTCATTTAAATTAAGAGATGCAAGTGAGAAATGTTTGAGTTTAAAGGAAATGTCTGAAAACTCTGATTCAAATAACAATGAAATAACAGTTAACTTAGAAAAATTCGGAAAAACAGTTGAAGATGAACACTATTCAGTATGTATATTTAGTGTTGGAAATTTAAATAGTGATGTTGACTACACCCTTGATTATAGTTGGAGCCAAAATTTTACAAAAGAAAAAGGTGACGGAATAGAATCTGCTTGTAATGGAGCAGTGCTTGCAAGTAGTATAAATGCTCCATTATTATTCACTGATCCGGAGTCACTTAGATCTGAAACTAAAAATGTTTTATACAAACTAGGTGTAAAAAATATTTATCTTGTTGATCTTGGAAATCATGTTTCAAAAGAAGTTAGAGATGAACTTAAACAAGTTGCAAATATTAAAAAAACATATAAAAAATCCTTCGAGTTATATGAAACTATTAGAGCTAACTCGGGTGCAAATGATGTGATTTTTTCAACAATTGAACCATGGGATTATTGGTATGTAGGAAATGAAGAAAAATGGAGTACAACCAGAGAACCTGTAGGTCAATGGGATGGAGCGTATCATTTTGGTCAAGCGACATATTTAGCAGCACATCATGCAAGTCCAGTTATCATTATTGATAACAATCCTATTTTAGATCAAGCATCAACTTGGGCGACTGATTGGTGGAGATTAAATGCTTTTAATCGTTTCAAACTTCCCTCAGCTGGTGCAATGACACTTACTGCAAAAAGAGCTTATGAATATCTAGAAGACAACGGATTTGGGAAAATAGAGGTAGGCGGAGCAGATAAACAATTTCATGAAACGATAATAACTGTTGCAGGTCAATTTGACATTGGAATTCCGTGGGACAGATGTTTTACAGGGGCAGGGCTAAATGGCCGGTTCTGGGGTCATCCGGTTGATTCTTCTTATGCAATTTGCCGCAACATATTCTATCCTGCATTAATTTTTGAAAACCCAGCTATGGGTAAAACAACCCTAACACAAGGTAGTGAAAGCACATCAAAATTGATTGGCGGGAGAACAAGTAAACCTTTCGGCTCAACATTAAAAATTACTAAACCAATGCAAGAAGAAGAATTTGAGTATCCTGTTCTACAATCATATCTTACATGTGGATATAAATATAACGAAGAAAGTTGGAAACATTTCAATTGTAAATATACAAGAGCTGATGGAATTATTCCCTATGAAACTCCTTCACCTGATCCTATCGATGATACTATAAACAAAAATAAACCTGGTATGTATTATCCAGATTTAAGTGAATCAGATATAATTCCAGAATATTGCCAAAGAGCAGGTTACGATAATGTTTTTTCGACAAATTTTGATTATATTACTAAAAACCTAAATGATGGAGTTTTACTTTGGTGTTCTAATATCCATGGGCATCATTTTCGAGGCGGAGCATTAGAAATTTGGGATCCGGCAAATCCGTATGTACTTGAGGAAAACCCTTGGAGGGCTTATGAGCCAATAGGGTTAAAGATGGGAAATCTGGATGAGTTTATCAGATGGTGCGGATTTTATGGTTATCATGCTTTAGACAATCTTGGTCAAGAGATACCTGCTCTTAAAAAACTTTCCAAAATACCTACTCGTCCATTTGAACTATTTCCAGAACATGGCGCGACAGATAATCCTGATGTTGCATTTTTAAATCCACAATTAACAAAATTAGGAGAGATTTTTGGAAACACAGGTATTTCTCAGATTGTTGATGCATGGGGGCCATGGTCTTTTATGATATATAGAAACAGAGTGTTACATCCAATACAAACAATAAAACAAGGTCTTCCATTTGTCAATTGGGCGGACGGAGATGGGAAAATATGTCATTCACCGCCTTCCGGAGGTAGATTAGTTGGGTCTGAAAAAAATGGTATAGATTTTGATAATGCGTTGGAAAATTTACATTGCACAGGAGTAAATTCAATATCTTGCTTACCTGCTTTTACCTATTTACACCTCACATGGATGCGGCATGGTACAGCATATCAAATAATTGATCCATGGACAACTACTGATTGGGCTGGTATTTGGCAACAAATGCTGATAAAACTTTTTGCAATGGGTTATACTGTTGGTGAAGCATATGAAAGAGGACTTAGAGCATGTGGTCCCTTATATTCATGCGGTCAATCATGGTGGGATCTCTGGGAAAATGTTGTTTATACAGGCGATCCTGATCTTCGGGTGTTTGTTCCAAATACAGAATATACAGATTACAGAAATGGTTACGAAGAAAATTACTGGACAAAAGAGGAAATTCAGCCAATCTCTTATGATGAAGAATTAAACCTAAAAGGTCACATGCCGTTTGGTGCAAAATCCTATCCGCATAAAAGAAAACCAGAGATAGAAATTATGCCAATATTAATATTTGCATTTATAATAATATTAATTGTAATAATTGCAGTCATATTTAGAAGAAAAAAATAGAAAACAAAAGAATTATATAAACCAATAATATATACTATGAGTTATATTTATATAACTTGGGGGTAAATAAATGAAAAAAATAATGAGAAAAAATTTAATAGCTTTATTTACAGTAGGTTTGTTTTTAACAAGTATATTTGTACCTACGACACAATCTAAAGAAGCAATAGATGCCGACGGATTTGATAAAGGTCCATCTTATACTAATGTAGTACCAATAAAAAAATCCACTATGGTAAATTTTGATGAAGATAGTTACACAGATGATTATGCATATCTTTCAAGTATACCTTCATCAGTATTTTTAGACAACAATAAACTTTATTCTAATCCATTGCTGTATTATCAAGATGCATATCCTGTAAGCGAAGTCAAGGAAAGAACTCTAAATTCTAAACCAGGGATAGACTATTTCATGCAAGATTGGATGAGCTATTGCAATAATGAACAAGATCAAATGACTCTAATAAACGTTCCAAAAGAAAAGGTTGATTCTGATTGGAACGCAAATGAATATGTTTACATTAATGAAGACAACCCATATGACATTGCAAGCAGTATAGCATTAAAAGATTGGTCATACAGTGACAATGTTGTAGTAGCTCCTGCTGAAGAAAAACCAGAAATAAAAAATGATAGATACTTTGGGGAAACAGAAGGTTTTATTCCTTCAGATTATGATGTCGAAACAAAATTATTAGAAATGAAAGAACCAGAAGTTGGAATTGGTGGAAATTACAAAAGTTTTGAAGTAAACGCCCCAGCAAAATATATAGTTGCAAATCTTCACTGGGAAAATCCACTTTATGATTATGATTTTCAACTTTATGATAATAACCTAGGTATGGCTGCTGCAAACTCAAAATGGAACATTTACTACGATAGCTCATCAATGGATCCAACAGGCGTTCCTAATGAACCAGTTGGAACATATATCTATAATTATGGAAAATGGGAAGCAGGAATCACATACATGCCAACACAATCAACACTACCTGAAGGAAAAATGGAAAGCATGTATAAAAACGTTGAAGAAGAACATGGATTGTTTTCAAAGATTCTTTCCTCAAAAACACTTCTTCCAGTTGATATCTTTTTATATCCTGGAATTGAGGTAGAAATACCTGAAAAAATACCTTACGGCTGTAGAGATGCTGAATTTACATTAAAATGGGATAATAGCAATGTCCGTTTAGGTTTCTTTGTTTTAGATTCAAGTGGCGCTGAGACATTTTCAAATCCTGATGCTGATACCATTATTGAAGGAATAAAAAAAGGTGAAACAGAACGAACAATTAAACTCAAAGCCTTAGGGGAAACAAAAGAAGGAGAAAATTACAAAATCGGTGTCTTTACAATGGATGATGCAACTTCAGATATTGATTTTACAATAGAATACTCCTGGGGTCAAAATATTACACGTAAAGAAGGAGATATTTTAGCATCAGCTTCTGAAGGAGCGATTTTAGCAAGTCAACTTAATGCACCTCTCTTATATGTAAAAAGCAATGAGTTACCAAAAACTACAGAAGATACAATATATAAATTAGGTGCTGAAAAGATTCATTTTATTAATCTAAATGATTGTGTAGAAAATAATGTTAAAAAAGAATTAAAAGCAATTTCAAACCTAAAAGAATACAATAGCTACAGAGAGATATTTGATACAATAAGAGATAAAAGTGGAAGCGATGATGTAATCTTTTCAACAGTTGATCCTTGGTCTTATTTCTATGGAAAAGAGAGAAAACCAGCTGGAGAAAATCCTGGTTCTTTATTTATTGGCCCAGCTACATTTATAGCTGCTCATCATGGAAGCCCAGTTTTATTTGTAGATAATCATCCTGATTTATCTCAAACAACTGTATGGCACACTCAGTTTTGGAGAGATACCTCTGCTTTACCAAATAGGCCAAAACTTCCTATAGTATCATGTATGGTTCTAACTGGTAGAAGAGTAATTGATTTTTTAAAAGACTTTGGTTATAAACTTCCAAAAAACAAAGAAGATCTATCATCTATGATTACTGTTGCAGGTCAATATGATATTGGTTATTCATGGGATAGAACATTTGCAGGTAGGTTAATACCAGGAAGATTTTGTTTCAGCCCTATAGATGCTACAAATCAGATATGTAGAAGTGTTTTTTATCCTGCACTAATATTTGAAAACCCCGCTTTGGATTCCTCTGGAATCGAATTAATTAACGGTAGTTCAAGTGAAATTAAACCATATATTGGTAAACTTATAGATCCAAAGGGAACTGATTTAGTTATTGTTAAAGACTCTAAAAAAGAAAATTTTGAATACCCTATTCTTCACACCTATAATATTTTTCAATATAAATTCAATGAGATAGCTCCAAAAGCATGGGGTGGAAAATACACAACAGCTAATGGAATAACACCAGGTTATACGCCTTCTAATTATCCAATAGATATGGGTGTAGTTGAAGGAAAAGTTGCTTCATATTATCCAGATCTTCATGAAACAAGAGTTGCTCCTATTTATGCTGATAAAGCTGGTTATAGTAACTGTTTTGCAACAAACTTTGAAAGTAACATAGAAAATCTAAATGATGGAGTTATAATGTGGATGGAAGCATGCCACGGCCACTCAGGCCATTATGGTGGAATTAGTATGTGGAACCCTGATAGCCCTTATGTTGATGAAGAAAACCCATGGAGAGCATATGATAGAGTCTTTGCAGGTGCTAGAAACTGGAAAGAATTAGGTGAATATATATCAACTGGATCTGGTCCATTTAAAAATCTACCGCCGTCTGTTGCTAAAATTGCAGGTTTTACAGTAAAAGCTATTGGTTTTATACCAAATATTTTACTTCCTGATGTAGCTAGCACTGCTAATCCTGATGCTGAATCAACAAACCCAAATATTGTAGGAATGCCTGTGGTAGGGCCATATTTGTTTGATGCATTCCAATCAGCTCCAGCTCAAAACATTCGGTTTAGTAGGCTTCTATCAAAAATACCTGTATTAGGTAGAGCTTTTAGAGTATATGGAGACGGAACAGTTATCGATGCATCTGTTGCTGGTTTGGATGTTATGAAAACTTATGATGGAATCCAATTTGATGATAATTTAGACAACTTACATAGTATGGGATTAAACTCTTGCTCATGCCTTGCAGCTGGTACTTACTGGCAGATGACAATGACAAGACATGGCTGCTCTTATCAGATACTTGATCCATGGTCTACATCATGGTATAGTGCTCTATGGTTCCAAAATATTCCAAGGCAACTTGCACTTGGTGATACCATTGGTCAAGCCTATGAGAAAGGAATGGAGCTGGTTGGAGCTGAATATCTAATCGATCAGTGGTGGTGGGATTTAAATGAGAATGTATTGTTCTATGGTGACCCCGATCTAAGAGTTTTTACTCCAAGTACAGAATTTGATTCTGAAGGCAAAAATTACTGGGAAAGAAAGGATGTAGAACCTATCTCATATGATAAAGAACTATCAATATCTGGACATATGCCTTTTGGCGCTGTCAGCCATCCCCACAAAAAAGAAGCTCAGCCAATAATTCCTATTTGGTTTATTGCAATATTAGTAATAATTGTATTACTTTTATTGATTTTAGTTGGCATTGGTAGAAAAAAATAAATCTTCTTTTTTTCTATTTTTTACAAAAAAACTATTAACTAGGAAGATAATAATATATAATAAAAATTATAGATATATTTTGTTATATCTATTTGGGGGAATTATTTCAATGAGTAAAAAATCTGATAGACTTAAAAAAGTAATAACAATAATGTCTGTATTTTTATTTCTAACATCTATTTTTAGTAGCCTTGCTATAAGTGATAATATAAAAGAAAACACTGGTTGTAACAAAGGGCCATCATACACAAATATGCTACCTATAAAAAAAACGACTCTTGTAGAATATGATGAAGATAGTTATATCGATGATTATGCATATTTAGCATCAGTTCCAAGTTCTGTTTTTAGAAAAGATAATACTCTATATTCAAATCCTTTATTATATTATCAAGATCCTTTAAATTCTGAAGACCCAAAAAAACGATCTCTTGATAGTTATGTAGGTATCGATTATATAATGAAAGATTGGATGGGTTACTGCAACGGTGAATTAGATCAACTGACACTTGTAAACATAGAAAAAAATGATATAAATAAGGATTGGAAAAGTAAAAAAACTTTAGAAATAAATGAAAAAGACCCGATCAAAATTTCTAAAGATATTGCCATAAATGATTGGTCGTTTTCTAAAAATGCTGTTGTATCAGTAATAGACAAGAATATAAAAGAACCTAAAAATTTCGTAAAAAATACATTTACAAAAACATTATCAAAGTGTGATGTTAAAAAAATTGATACATTTGAAGTTGAACAAACCAATCGTCTTAACCCTGTAAGCGATTTCTTTGATGTTGGGTCCAAATATACTTTTTTAAAAGCAGAAGCTTGGTGGGATGGAATTCTTTTAGCTGGAAGTATGATACCACCGGGCGATCCTGATTTACAATTGTATTGTAAAAAAGATGGTAAATGGATGCAGACCGTTGCTGCTGCTAACTGGAACATATATAGCCCAGCAGGCCATGAAATCACCCAATCTTATATTTATTCTCCAGGTGAATGGAGAATCGCAGTAACAGACTTTCCCACAGAAGGAGATGCACCTAGATCTGGTGTTGAAGACCTTTTTCAAATTCAAGGTTCTATATTAGATTTTTTAAAATCAAAAGTAACCTATCATATTGAAATAACACAATATCCAGGTATGACATTTGATTTACAAGATAATCCACCTTTTGGATGTAAAAACGCTCAAATTAATATATCATGGAATGACCCCAACGTTAATCTTGGTTGTACATTAATTGGGCCAAGTGGTGAAGCAGTTTATACTAGTCTTTCAGAAAATGAAAATCAAAAACAGGAAATGAAAATTACTAATCTAGGAATGTGTAATGATTTTGAAAATTATAGATTATCTGTTTTTTCACTTAATGATGTTAAATCAGATCTTGATTTTGAAGTTGAATATTTCTTCAAACAAAACATATCTAAAAAACAAACTGATTCTCTTTCGTCTGCTACAGAAGGAGCAGTTCTTGCTAGCATGTTAAACGCTCCTCTTCTATTCACAGATTCAAACAAGTTAAGCTCTGAGACATCTGAAGCGCTGAGAACTCTTGGTGTTAACAATATCTATTTTGTAGATTTAGGCAGCAAACACAAAGAAAGATTATTAGATGAATTAAAAGATATTTCAAAAATTAAGAAAAAGTATGTAAAACTTATTGATATATATGATGATATAAGAGAAATTTCTGGCAGTAATGACATAGTATTTTCAACTATTGATCCATGGACTAAATGGCTTGTTGGTGAGCTTAAACCAGATGTAGAAACAAAAGCTGGTTTATTTATTGGTCCTGCTGCATATACTGCTGCGCATCATGGAACACCTGTTTTAATTATCGAAAATCATCCTGAGCTTTATTCTGCTGCTACATGGCATACAGATTTTTGGAATAAATTTGTACGTAACAGATATGATCATAAACCCTCAGTTTCTGAAATGACTCTTACGGGTTTTCGAATTTATGATTTTTTAGATAAATATGATTTTGATAAACAAGGAAAAGAAACAATAATTACAGTTGCTGATCAATATGATATTGGTACACCCTGGGATAGAATCTTTCCAGGTGTTGCTAATTCAGGACGGTTTTTTGGTTCGCCAGTTGATACAAGTGTTTCGATTTCTAGAAATATTTTTTATCCATCTTTAATCTTTGAAAACCCAGCAATGCAAGGTAAAGTAAAATTGATAAATGGTAGTGTAAGTCAGAGAAAAGGTCTTCTCGGTCTTTTTTCAGATCCTTATTTTAACACTCTTAAGATATCAAGAAAAGCATCTGAACAAGAGTACAACTATCCTACATTATGTTCATTTGTAACCCACAAATACAGATT
>CAZKQS010000016.1:0-15078 GCA_964554985.1 uncultured Thermoplasmatales archaeon
GAATGAAGGAGCATCGCGCTATATATGTATTCCATTCTATATTTTCCTCCTTTTAGTTTTTATGAAGTCATATTTTTTAATTTACTCATCTGAGTATTTGCTTTTCCAAGTAAATGTTTGATTGTTTCTTTATTAAGTATGCCTTGCTCAAGTCCTACTGAAAAAGCATTGTAATGAGCTTTCATAAGTAGTGGTTGAACTGTAAGTTTATTATACCATGATGTTTCAATTGCTAGATTAAATGCATTTGCACTTGCTCTCTTAATATCTCCAAAAAATTCATCCATATCAATATCAAGAACATCTGGTTTGAATATGTTTCCATCTTCAAAAACTCCGTTTAGTTCCATACCGATTTCAATTGGAAAAATTTCAAGTCTTGTAAGCATCTTTGCAACATCAGGTGATATTTCTTGACCTTCAGGGACAATTACTTTGTCTTTTTTTATTACTACTTTACCCTTTTCTATAGCTGCAGGAATTCCTACTTTTTGTAAGTCTCCAACAATTGGACCAGGTTTAAAGGGCGTATCCCCTGCTTTTACTTCTATATCATAATTTGCTATTTCGCCGCCTTTAGCAGGTGCCATTGTCCTAGTTTCTTTTAATGTACCAAACAGTTTAAAAGGATTCATCTCAGTTGCAATTATTGCAGTTTGGCCTTCAACTAGATCCTTAAGATTTTCAATTCCTTTCACTTTTTCTCCTGCTTGGTTTAAAGCTCTAAATATAAGTTTGTTCTTAGCTGACCTGATTTGAGCATTGCCGTGAAGGTTTTTTCTCATCTTCTGAAGTTGTGGCGCGGGTATTCCACCAATGTTTACAATACCTACCACTTTATTACTCGTAAGTATTTCTTTAAGTGAATTTACTTCGCCATATTTCCATTCTGCAACATGTGCCATAAAAATAATCCTCCCTACATCAATTTCTCTGATGGCCCCATAGTAGTTTTTAGATAAGCCGATTTAATATTCATTTTTCCTCTTTCTAGTGATCCTTCGATTCTTTGAAGAATTGCGTTAACATTTTCTGCAATCTGTTTTTTGTCCATATCTGATGTGCCTACAATAGTATGAAATGTGTTATTTGCTTTTGATCTAACCTTAATTGTTTTTCTAAGGTTTTTGATTGTATCAGAAATATCTGCCCCAGGTGGCACTGGTTTAGGCATTTTTCCTCTTGGACCAAGAACTGTACCAAGACTCTTACCAATAGTAGGCATTAATGGAGCTTCTGAAACAAAGAAATCATGTTCGTCAGCAATTTTTTTAAATTTCTTTTTATCACTTGAAAAACTTTCAATTTCTTCAGGTTTTATTAATAAATCAACATGTTTTTTGTTTTTCATTGCAAGTTCTCCACTTGCAAAAAGAGCTATTTTTGCTTCTTTTCCTCTGCCATGTGGAAGAACTATTTCTTCATCTATACGATTCTTTGGTACATTTAGATCAATATTTTTCAGATTGAAAACTAAGTCAATACTTTCTTTGAATTTACGATCAAGTTTTTTTGATTCGTCTAATATTTTTTCAACTACGTCTATTGTTTTTTTATCTGTCATAGATATCATCGAATGAGTGTTGTATGCACATTTTCTTCAATAAATACAGAAAATGTAGTTCTCGGGAATGACAATCATATTTATAAAATTTTGGTTTAAAAACCCTTAATCTTTGCTATTATACAATCTTTCGAGTATTAATTCCAATAATTCTTCTGGGCCCCGGGTCTTTTTTAGTTCTTTTTTAACAATTAATGGCGTTCCTTCAATATTTTTCTTACTTACATCTTTATCTGTTATTAAAACTGCATGTTTTTCTGTGATTTTTGAAATACTACTTATTACCTGTGCTTTTTTCAGTAGTTTTCTATCATATCTATCTATACAGGTCAATAGTATTTTTTTCTTATCCTGGCTTACTGCTTCAAAAGGCGCACGTTCCATTGGTATAACTTTATATCCCACGGTTTTAAGTATTGAAAAAATTTCTTTTTGAAATTCCCTAAATAATTCTGATTGTTTACCCCTCTTTGAAAAAATCTTTTTCTTCAAAGGTGTTTTTAATATATCAATTGGGACTGTTACTTGTGTACCAAGTGCATCTTCAATTCTAAATGCAATTTCTACACTTGAGTTCATTCCATCTTCATACATCTGAACTGTTCTTCTTGATACTCGTAGAGATCTTGCAAAGGATCCTAGTGAGATATCATGTTCTTTTCTTAATTTTTTTATTTTCTCACTATTTAGGTTAACATATAATCCGCCTGGTGCAGCATATACTTCTAAAGGTATTCCTTCTAAAAGATGATTCTTTAGTGTTTCATGGGATATTGCTTGAATTCCAAATCTGTCATATACTACGTCTTCTTCAATTAAACCTGTTCCTTTTCTCTCACCTATCAGTATCGGACATCCCTTTAGTAAATTTGAAAGTGTGTTTAGTTCGTTTGCAACTTCTTCAGACATAGCATTTATATTTGTCAAAACTTTTATTATTAATAGCGAGTTGTCCCTTCTTGCAACTAAGTCAAATCCAATTGGTCTCATTGAACATAGTTCAGAGACATAGAAACCTGCATTTGTAAGTGTTTCCCGTATCTGGTTTATTAGTTGCTCGCGTTTCATATATATTAATCTCTAAAGAAACAAATTATATATAATAATATCGGGAGGAAAAATAGTATCTGGATTGGCATTGATGATACAGATTCAAGAAAAGGCGGTTGTACAACCTATTTAGCCTGTGTATTGATAAGTAAATTAATCGAGGAAAAATTCGATATTATTGGTTTTCCTAGATTAGTTAGGTTAAATCCTAATATTCCTTGGAAAACAAGGGGAAATGGAGCTATTTCAATTCAAATAGGAAGAGGTATTGGATCGAAAAAAAAGATAGGAAAGTTTAAAGAAAAGGATATTTTTTGTTTTCAGAAGGAAAAAAAGGCGGATTTTACTAAAAAAGATATCGAAAAGATAGTTTTTATTATTGACTCCACCATAAAAAAATATGCAAAATTAGGTGAAATTAATACTAACTCTGGTTTTGTTTTATTTAGTAAAAAACCTTCAAGGGATAGATATACTAAAGCGGTACAGAACGTTTTATCAGTTGATGATGTTATTGATTTTTTAGATCAAAAAGCAGTTTTTTACAAAGGCTATAACAATAAAAGGGGTTTAATCGGTGCTACTTCTTCTATTGCATGGGATAATAAATTCGATAGAACTTATGAACTAATAACTTACCGAACAGAAGATAAATGGGGTACTAAACGGTTTGTAGACGGCAAAACTACTAAGATAATTGATAAAAAATTCATTTCTACTTTTGATAATTATGATTATAGAAATAAGCATAATCGTATTGTTCCTAGTTCGCCTTGTCCTGTTCTATATGGCATAAGAGGAGATATCCCTGCTGATTTAGTAAAAGCTAAATTATTTGTTAAATCTGAAGAAATAGATGCATGGATCATATTTGAATCAAATCAAGCAACAGATGATCATCTACATGAGAAAGATATTAGTGAAATTAAAAGTTATGACTCAGTTATAATCAAAGGAGACGTATCAAAAAAACCCTCGACTATCAAAGGAGGCCATGTTATTTTTTCAATTAAAGACGATAAATCCTCTGTTGACTGTGCTGCTTATGAGCCTACTAAAGAATTTAGAGACATTATCAGAAAATTGATAGTTGGAGATCTAGTTGAAGTTTATGGTGGAATTAGAGAAAAACCTTTAACTGTTAATATTGAAAAGATAAATATCATAAAATTGGGATCAAAAATTGAAAAAATTGAAAATCCTATTTGTCCAGTCTGTGGCAAACATATGAAATCCATAGGTAAAAACCAAGGTTTTAGATGTAAGAGATGTAAAACTAAAAAAGATAAGGCTAAAACAAAAAAAGTAAAAAGAGATATTAAAACTGGTTTTTTTGAAGTACCAGTTTGCACAAGGCGCCATTTAAGTAAACCCTTAAAAAGAAACAAGCAACCATAACGCTTTTTAAGGGAATAATGCTTCATGGTTTCTAAATTTTAAAAAATTGCGGGTATAGTGTAGTCTGGTATCACATAGCCTTGCCAAGGCTATTACTTGGGTTCAAATCCCAGTGCCCGCATAGTTTAATATCATATTTGTTATAAAGTTTATATCATATTTGATATAAAAAATATAACATCTGGAGTAATATATGTTAAAACTTGATTTACATATTCACTCAAAATATTCTGAAGATGCCATTGGAGAACCTAAAGAAATAATTAAACAAGTTAAAAAAAAGGACCTTGATGGTATTGCTATAACTGACCATAACACAGTAGAAGGTGGTCTTAAGGGAGTTAAAGACTGCCCTAAAGATTTTATTGTTATACCCGGTATAGAAATTTCAACCAAGGATGGTCATCTAATTGCGTTAAATGTTAAAGAAAATATCACTAGAGACCGATCAGTTGAAGAAACAGTTGAGGAAATAATTGATAAAGGTGGTACACCAATTGTCCCTCATTTATATAGAACAATGTCAGGTATAAAAGAAGGAAAGCTAAAAAGGATCCTTCCCAATATATCATCTATTGAAGTGTATAATTCTTGTAGTGTTAATAAATCAAATTATAAAACCTCAAAAACTGCAAAAAAATATAATTTAGGTGGTACAGGTGGAACAGATTCACATGTTCCAAAATATTGTGGACTTGCATATACGATATGTAAAACAGAGAACAAATCAATTGATGCAATTATTTCTGAAATTGAAAAAGGTAGAACGTGGGGCAGAGGAAAAAATCTACCAATGGAATATAGAAGAGGTAGAATGATTAAAAGTATAAACCAATTTTTTCAAAGAGGGCTTAAACGGATATAAAAAAATTAATAAGAGGATATAAGATTCTTTTAACTGGATGGATGGCGTAGATAGTTTATTAACTAAGGTTTTAAAAGAGATAAACAGTATAAATGAAAGACTTAGAGCAATAGAAATAGAACAGAGGCGAATAAGAGAAGATATACTATCAGGTGAGCCAGATCTCCGTATGAAAAAAAGAATACTAGAAAACCCTGAAAAATATGAAAAAATAAAAAAAGATATTGATAAAGAAATTAATATCAAAATTTAGAGTCAAATTTTCCTTCATCAATCAACTTTTGAATTTCTTGAGGTTTTTTACCTTCAACAGTAACACCAAGAGATACACAAGTCCCAATTACCTCTTTTGTTTTTTGTTTTAATTCTTTACCTAGAAGGTTATCAAATTTCATTTTAGCAACTTTTATTGCTTGATCAACAGTTAAATCACCAATTTTATGTGAAGATGGAGCACCAGATCCTTTCTCAGCACCAAGTTCTTTAAGAATTAATGATGATGCTGGTGGAGTTCCAACATTTATTTCAAATTTTTTGGTTTTTGGGTCAACAATAACTTTAACAGGAACTTTCATTCCACTGAATTCTTTTGTTTTGTCATTTATTGTATTTATGATTTCCATTATGTTTACACCAAGAGGACCAAGTGCCGGGCCTAAAGGTGGACCTGCAGTTGCTTTTCCTCCTTCAACTAGTGCTTCAATTGTTTCAGCCATGTTTTATTTCTCCTTATTTTCTTTCTTTTCTTCATCTTTTTTATCTTCATCTTTTCTTTTAATAACTCTTACCTGCTCTCCTCTAACAGTAATTGGTATAGGAACAACTGATTCAAAAAGCTCAACAGTTATTTCTTCTTTTGCATCATCAATATGAGTTACTTTAGCAGTTTCTCCTCTAAATGGACCTGATACCATTTCTACAACATCTCCTTCAGCAATCTTTGCAACAGCTGAAGCAGGTATCAAGAAGTGTTCGATCTGGTCAATAGGTATATCTCCATCAAGCATGTTTCTAGCATAAGAAATAGTTTTAATCATTTCCTTTATTAATTCTCTATCATAACCTTCACAAAACAAATAACCACGAAGTTCAGGTGTTACAAGAATAGAGGGGATTTCCACCTTTTTCTTATCGGCTCTGCTATTTAAAAGTTGAGCTGTATTTTGTTCTTTACCCACCTGTGTTTTAATTGATAGAATTTTTGGTTTTTCTCTTGTTTGTTCTTCAAAATCCGTGCTTTCCATGATAAAACTTCCAAATAATCATTAAACTAATCCTATAGCTTCAGCAACCCAAGGGGCTACCTGTTTAGCAACTAAAAATATAAGGAAACCTAATCCACCGATTAGAAGTATCCCTAATCCTGTAATTTTTGAGGTTTTTGAGTATTCTTCGTTTGTTGGTTTTCTAGCCATTTTTAATACTCTACCATATTTTCCCTTACCAATTCTGTCTCTACGGGATTCGATTCGGTTTTGCAAATCCCATGCTTTATCTATGATTCCGCTTTCAGTATCTTTGTTTTTATTATTTTTAGGTTTTTTCACTATTAAACACCTCAAAATACAAAATGGTCAAATAACTAGGTATATATAAAGAATTTGGCATTTTTTTTATAAAAAAAGGAAAAAAAGGATTTTAGGCTACAAAATCAATTCCATATTCTTTGTTTTCAAATGATTTCTGATTTGGACCAAGAATCTGTTTTGATTTAACACCAGTAATAACTAGCATTGCCCTAATATTTCTTTTTAGCTCTGGATCAACAGTTGTACCCCAAATGATTCTTGCATTTGGATCAACACGTGAATATATCTCTTCTACTACTCTCTCAGCTTCAGATATTGTCATGTCTTCACCGCCAGTAACATTTACTAACGCGCCAGTTGCTTCACTGATATCAACTTCAAGTAGTGGCGAGTTCAAAGCTTCAACAACTGCATTTACCGCTTTGTTGTCTCCTTCTGCTTCACCAAGACCTATCATAGCAACACCGCCGCGTTTCATAACAGTTTTTAAATCTGCAAAATCTAAGTTGACTAGGCCTGGCATTGTAATCATTTCAGTTATACCTTTAATAGAACGCATTAGTACTTCATCAGCAACCTTAAAAGCAGCGTTTAAAGATAAATTCGGTACAATATCCAAAAGCTTGTCATTAGGTATTACAATAACTGTATCACATACTTCTCTGAGTCTTTTAAGTCCTGCCTCAGCATTTTCCATGCGTATCATTCCTTCAACACTGAAAGGAAGAGTGACAACACCGATTGTTAATGCACCTGATTCTTTTGCAAGTTGAGCGACAACAGGTGCTGAACCAGTTCCGGTTCCACCACCTAGACCACATGTTACAAAGACCATATCAGAATGACCCAATGATTTGCGTATGTCTTGCTCACTTTCTTTTGCAGCTTCTTCACCTACCTGTGGAAGAGATCCAGCTCCAAGTCCTTTAGTTAGATGACGTCCTACAAGTATCTTATTAGGAGAATCAGCAAGCAAAAGATGCTGAGCATCTGTGTTTATTGCAATTAATTGAGCGCCAGAAATCGCACTTTCAACACAACGGCTGATAGTATTTGTTCCAGCGCCACCACAACCAATCACTTTAATATTAGTTGTAAGCTGAGAAAGAACACTTTCCAAGTCCTCATCATTCATACCCATATTCATACTCTGACGAGTAAGTGAGTCTTTCAAAACATCTTTTTTCTTTGAATTAGATTTAGAGTTAATTTTTTTCTTAGACTTCTTAGTCTTTTTAGATTTCTTAGATTTTTTCTTTTTCTCATTTGCAATTACATCTTCAACAATCTTTTTCATCTAAATCACCATACCCTCACAACAAATAATCCCCACTTTATTGCGATAATTTTATTTTTTTCAATATTGTAAAGTAAATTCACTTATTAAATATTTGCTAAAAAAAATTAATGATTTCCAGTGAAAAATCAATATTTTTAACTGAATGAGTCAAATAACCCATAGATATCCGATCTGGATATGAGGCATATTTAGTAATATTCTGAGGTGTTATGCCACCAGATACTTCAATCTTTATTTTTGGATTTATTTTTCTGATTTTTCCTGCAGCTATTTTTCCATCATCAGGAGAAAAATTATCAAGCATGATATAATCGACATCATTTTTTGCAGCTTCTAATGCATCTTTTTCATTCTCTACTTCTATTTCAATCATTTTATTTTTAGTTTTTTCTTTAATTATTTTTATAGTTTTAGAAATTGATGTTTTCTTTTTTAAATGGTTGTCTTTTATCAACACTGCATCAAAAAGACCGTATCTATGCGGATCACCCCCTCCAATTTCAACTGCCCTTTTTTCATATTTTCTAAAACCCGGTGTCGTTTTTCTAGTTGCAGCAATATTAACATTTGGATTTATTTTCCTACATTTATCTGTTAACTTTTTTGTTTCTGTAGCAATTCCACTCATCCTACATATAAAATTTAACGCTAGTCTTTCACCAATAAGAATTGATTTAATTGGCCCTTTAACAACTGCCACAGTTTCATTTTTTTCTACAAACTCACCGTCATTTACAATTTGCTCAAAATTAGCACCGGTTTTCTTAAATACTTTTTCTGCTTCTTTTAAACCTGCAACTATACCATTTTCTTTTGCAATTATTTTTGCTTTTCCTCTTTCATTTAAAAATAGTGATTCAGTTGTTATATCTCCTTCTTTGTTTAGATCTTCATTCAAAAATCGTTCAATGTCGCCCATGTTAATATTTTTTATAGTTATTCTTGTTTTAAGGTTTTGGTAATTAAACAATGAAACTCGGAATGATTGGCTGTGGTGCGATTGGTAATGATGTTGCAAAAGCTGCCGATAAAATGGATGAAATCGAAAAGATTTATCTATATGATACAAACAAATTAGCTTCAGAAACATTATGTAGCAATATCAAAAAAGGCGAAATTAAATCTGTTAAAGATTTTTTAGATGATGTAGATGTTGTTTTTGAGGCTGCTTCACAAAAAGCAGTAAACGAGTATGCTGAAATGGCCCTTAATTCTAAAAAAGATATTATTATCATGAGTATCGGTAGTTTATTTGATGATGATTTCAAATGTAGACTTGAAAAACTTGCAAAAAAGAATAAATGCAAAATCTATCTCCCATCTGGCGCTGTTTGCGGAATTGATGGAGTTTTATCAGCAAGTATAGAAGAGATTGATGAAGTGACTCTTGTTACAACTAAACCTCCAAAGGCCTTAGGTAAAGAATTTGATAAAAGAACTATTGTTTTTGAAGGTAGTGCTAGAGATGCTGTTAAAAAATTTCCTAAAAATATTAATGTTGCGGCTAATCTTTCCATTGCAGGTATTGGTTTTGATAAAACAAAAGTAGAAATTGTCGCAGATCCCGTTGCTACACGAAACAGCCATAAGATCCTTGCTCATGGTAAATTTGGTAGGCTTAGAGCAGTTGTTGAAAACATGCCTAATCCAAATAACCCAGGTTCTAGTTATATGGCCTCACTTTCTGCTATTGCTACTCTTAAAAGACTTATTAATCCTATTCAGATAGGGGCATAATACAAATTTTTGTACCTTAAATCTAAATATTTCTTTTTGTTTCACCCTATAGATTAACTTATGAAATTCGAAATAAAAAAAAGAGATGCATCTGGGAGAATTTGCAAGTTTCATACAAAACATGGAACTGTTACTACTCCAAACTTGATGCCTGTAATTAATCCAAATAAAATGATTATTTCACCAAAGGAAATGAAAAAACTTTTTGGAACTGAAATTGTAATTACAAACTCATACATTATTAGGAAAAATAATAAACTCAGAGAAAAAGCATTGAAAGATGGAGTCCACAAACTCATAGATTTTGATGGACCTATAATGACTGATTCAGGTACTTTTCAGTCATATGTATATGGTGATGTAGAAGTAGACCCGATCGAAATTGTTGAATTTCAAAGAGATATCGGCAGTGACATTGGAACAATACTTGATATTTTTGGAACACCTGATATTACAAAAAAACAAGCAGAAGAAGGAATGCTTGAGACAATTAATAGAGCAAAAAAGAGTGTGAAAGTAAAAAAAGATATGAATCTAGCATGTACCGTGCAGGGTTCAATTTATCCAGATCTTAGAAATAAATGTGCTAAATCTTTATCAAAAATTGATGCTGATTTTTATCCACTTGGTGGAGTTGTTCCTCTGATGGAGAATCAAAAATACAGTGATTTAGCACGAGTTATAATTTCTTCAAAAAAAGGACTTGATCCAAGTAAACCAGTTCACTTATTTGGTGCAGGCCACCCTATGATTTTTCCACTTGCTGTTGCACTAGGTTGTGATTTTTTTGATTCTTCAGCTTATATTAAGTATGCAAAAGATGAGAGAATGATCTTTTCTTGGGGAACTGAGAAACTTGAAGATATGAAGGAACTTTCTTGCCATTGCCCAATATGTTCAAAGTATAATATGAGTGAATTCAAAAAATTAGAGAAAAAAGATAGAATTAAAGAAATTGCCAAACATAATCTTTACATTAGTTTTTCAGAAATAAAAAGAATTCGAAATGAAATAGAGAAAGGCTCACTTTGGGATCTAGTAGAGCGTAGAGCTAACTCAAATCCTTATCTTTTGGATGCTCTCAACGTACTTAGAACTACTAAAAGTAAAAGATGGCTTGAAAAAAATGAGCAAATTAGTAAAAAAAGTGCTGTCTTTTATACTGGTTCTCATACTATTCATAGGCCGCTTATATATAGGATTCATAAAAGACTGATTGATAGTTATACAGAAAAAAATGAGGATATTATAGTTTTTTCAGAAACTGAAAAACCTTATTCTATATCTTATAGAAGTAAAATAAAAGACATCCTATCTAAAAGTCCTGAAACAATGTTACTAGTTGATTCTGCACTTGGCCCTGTTCCATTTGAACTTGACGAGATGTATCCTTTTGCTCAATCTATTTTTCCAAGATATACAGATATTTCAACTGAAAAGATTGTTACAGATGTCTTTGATGAGTTTACTAAAGATAAAAATCTGATATGTTGGAAAGGAAAAAAGACATTAGATAATATTCAAAAATCAACAAGAAGAGAATATAATTTTGATATTAGAAGAATTAGATCGGTTTGTGATATGCAGTTTGGAAAAGGTTCAGGTAAGATTTTGTTAGATGGAAAAGTTAGGATAGTAAAGTCAAAAAAGACAAAGAAAATACGTAATATTTACTGTGATGACAAACATATCTTATCAATGCGTGCTGAAGATGGATTGTTTACCTTAAAAATCGAAGGGGGAAGAATACTGCATAATTCTTTTAAAAAACCGTTTTTGAGAGTGGTAGTTGAAGATGATGCTGTTCCCTTTGTTAAAGATGGTAAAAGTGTTTTCAGTAAATTTGTTAAAGACTGTGATTCTAAGCTTAGACCATATGATGAATGTATTATTGTTGACATTAATGATAATCTTATTGCAGTTGGTAGGTGTCTACTGAATAAAAAAGAAATGCTTTCATTTGAATATGGAATGGCTGTTAAAACAAGAGAAAATATATAAAGCTGTAAAAATATAAAGTTCTATAGTGATTCTAATGGCTAGATATGGTAGTGGATTTAGAGAACCTCCTTGGGTTATGGGTTCACCTAAAGAAGTAATGGATTGGACTGATGCAAGTCATCCTACTAAAAAAGATAAAGGCAAACATGAATTTGAAAAGAAATTTTTAAAAAATTTACACATCAGATTTGATTTTGATGTAGATAAAAAAGAAATAGAGCCACCTAATTTTATTTCAAAAGTTGTTGGAAAAAAATATTATGAGGAAGATTTTGAGCTTTTAACAACTGCTGAATTAATACTAAGAGCTTTAGCTAAATCCAAATTTAAAAACACAGCAAAAATCGTTGTAGATAAAAAAACAATCTATGATCACCCAGAGAACAAATCAGATCTAAGGGATACAATTAAAGGAATTAATGATTTTTCTGATGAAATTAAGAATGGTAAAAACCTTGAAATCGTTGCAATTTTAAAAGATATTGATAATGCCAAGGCTTTTATAAAAATATCAAAGATCCATAGTGAAAAAGAGCATTCCATTGATATCCAAATAAAAGGTAAAATCAGAAAAGACATTTATCATACTTTTCTAAATTATCTAAAAGATAACATTGGTCTTAAAGAGGAATAATTATTCGTTAAATAACGATATTAAAATAGACAATTTTAAGAACAATTACTATATTTTGAGAATTCCTAATCCGGAGGAGGTATTAGATTTATGACTGAAAAAACATCAAAAATATCAGGTTTCTATAAATTACCTGTTGGAAAAAGAGTTGAAATTGTAAAAAAATTTTCTAATCTTTCAGATAAAGAATCAAAATTATTTTCATCAAGCCTAGATATAGAAATTGCAGACAGAATGATTGAAAATGTTCTTGGTACTTTTGAATTTCCAATCGGTGTAGCAGTAAATTTTAAAATTAATGGTGAAGACAAACTTATTCCAATGGCAGTAGAAGAATCAAGTGTTGTTGCAGCTGCAAGTAATGCTGCTAAAGTAGCTAGAATTAAAGGCGGCTTTACTGCAAAATGTTCTGACCCAATAATGATCGGTCAGCTTCAACTATTAGACGTTGATGATGTAGCAAATGCTGTTGAAGAGATCCTAAATCATAAGAAACAATTACTAAAACTAGCTAACGCTCAAGATAAAACATTAGTTGATCTTGGTGGTGGAGCAAAGGATCTAGAGGTAAGAATTCTAAATAGCCCAATTGGGAAAATGATTGTAACTCACATTCATGTAGACGTTAGGGATGCAATGGGAGCTAATGCAGTAAACACTATGTGTGAAGCACTTGCACCCATGCTTGAAGAACTAACTGGTGGAAGAATTAGATTAAAGATACTTACTAATCTAGCTGATAAAAGATTAGCTAGGGCTAAAGCGGTTTTTGATAAAGAAAAGATGGGTGGTGAAAAAATAGTTGATGCTTTTCTTGAATCATATACTCTTGCAAAAATTGATCCATACAGAGCTGCTACACACAACAAAGGAATAATGAATGGAATAGACGCACTTATTATTGCTACAGGAAATGATTTTCGGGCAATTGAATCAGGTGCGCACGCCTATGCAGCAAGAAACGGACAATACACGTCTCTTACAAAATACCATAAAGACAAAGAAGGAAACCTTGTTGGAGAAATAGAATTACCTGTAGCTGTCGGAATTGTTGGTGGTGCAAGCAATATTCATCCAAAAGCAAAAGTTTGTAAAAAAATACTAGGCATAAAGACAGCATCAGATTTAGGAGAAATTGTTGCAAGTCTAGGTCTTGCACAAAACTTTGCAGCAGTCTATGCTCTTTCAACAGTTGGAATACAAAAAGGACACATGAAGCTACATGCTAAAAATATCGCTGTTATGGCTGGTGCTAAAGGAAAATACATAGATAAAATCGCTGAACAAATGATAAATGAAGAAAAAATAAAGATTGATAGGGCAAAAGAGATATTAGAAGAGATTAAATGATTATTTCAGCAATATCCTCAGGTTCACGTTCGCAGTAATAACATTTTATTCTAAGTGGATCCTTATCTATTACTTTAAATCTACTTTCAACAGGTTCATTTGCATTTGATATACAAGTAGGGTTAGAGCAACATACAATTCCTTTTATCTCATCTGGTAGATTTACTCTGTGTTTTTCTACAACATCATATTCTCTAATGATATTAATTGATGCTTTTGGTGCTACAAGAGCTATCTTATCTACTTCATGTGGATCAAGTTCTCTGTTTTCAACTTTTACTATATCTTTTCGACCAAATTTACTTCTAACATTTATTGCTACACTTACAACAGATTTTGTAGTTTCAGGAATGCCAAGAATCCTAAGAACCTTTACTGCGTTACCTGCATCAATATGATCAATTACAGTTCCATCTTTAATCAAAGGAATTTTTAGTTCTTTCTTCATAATCTCCCCCCTGTAACTAAAGAGAGAAGAGCCATTCTTATTGGAACTCCATTGAAAGCTTGTTTGAAATAAACTGCATGATTTGTACTGTCTACTTCTGGTGAAATCTCAGTTACCCTCGGCAGAGGATGCATAATAATAAGATCATCATTTGCTTTTTTTAATAGGTCTAAATCAATTTTATATGAACCAACAACTTGGTTGTACTCAGCTGGATCAGGGAAGCGCTCTTTTTGAATTCTAGTTGCATATAATACATCAGCATTTTTTATTGCTTTTTCAATATTATATGTTTGAGTTGGTTCAACACCAAGTTCTTTACATTCATCTATTACCTCTTTAGGCATTTTCAATGATTTTGGTGAAACAAATGTCAATTCAACTCCATACATTGATAAGGCATAAGCTAATGAATGAACTGTTCTACCATATTTTAAGTCTCCAACAAGAACAATATTTTTTTTCTCTATTCTTTTTTTCTCTACAAGAATTGTAAACAGATCTAAAAGACACTGAGTAGGATGTCTTCCTGCACCATCGCCAGCATTTAAGACAGGAGATTTAGCAAATTCAGCAGCAAGTCTTGCCGCACCCTCATGCGGATGTCTTATTACAATTACATCACTATATGAGTCAGCCATACGAATTGTATCAGAGAGGCTCTCTCCTTTTTTCTGAGAGGTACCACTTGGATCTGAAAAACCTATTACTCTTCCACCAAGTCTGTTCATTGCACTTTCAAAACTAAGTCTAGTTCGTGTACTAGGCTCAAAAAAAAGAGAAGATAATACTTTACCATCTAGAATATCTTTATAATCCTCTCCTTTGGCATAAGGGAGCATTTTTTTTGCATATCTTAAAATATAGTTTATCTCTTTTTTTGAAAAATCCTTTATTGATATTATATCTTTGCCCGCGAATTTCATCCTAATCAAAAGAAAAGAGATGCAGAACCCGCTTAATAATTTTTTTAATAAATCAAATGAAATTGATATTGGAAAAATGTTTATAAATAATAACTTCTTAAGTATTATGATAAGAGCTGTATAAAAAGATATATATAATATAAGAAGAAATATTATATAGACAAATAAACTTGGTGTAGGATAATGCCTGAAGAAAAAAAATCAAAAAAGGAAACCATTATCACCGGGCAGAAGGAACTCGATCAGGTCGACATCGGCGACACCGTCACCCTCGTC